>CAXSEB010000001.1:0-4952 GCA_964235805.1 uncultured Chitinophagaceae bacterium
ATTGTTTGGCATTTATTCTTTTCCCCAGGTTCATCAAATGATATCAACTATAAGCGGGCAATTGAAAAAGCCGGAGGGAGATTTAGCTAATATTCTTAAAGCTACATTCCCGATGGCGTCCATGACGGGAGCTCCAAAAAAACGTGTAATGGAACTTATTGAAGTGTATGAAAGAACAAAGCGAGGCATTTTTTCAGGAGCCCTTGGATATATCACACCTGAAGGCGATTTTGATTTTAATGTGATCATCAGGAGTATACTTTACAATTCAGTAAATCAGTATGTTTCTGTACAGGCAGGCTCTGCGGTAACATTTAACAGCAATGCGGAAAACGAATATGAAGAATGTTTATTAAAAGTTGAAGCAATGAAAAATGCGCTGCAATAATTATTTTCTTTTGAAATTATTATTGGCTGCATGGCGCATATAAGTAGTTTTTGTGGGTTCGTTTACATCATTCAATAGAACCTGCACACACTCATTAAGAATCACATATTTATTGGCAACAAAAAGATCCATCTTTTCAGGAGAGAGCCTGATATTATAATTGTTACCTGAAGATAACATTGCATCCAGTCCCGGATTTAAGCGGTTAAATTCACCAATATCCATAGAAAGATCTTTAGCAATGATCGCTGAATTATATTTACCTGAAATGCTTAGCACTGCAGTGCCATTAGTTTCGTCTTCAGATAAATTTGCAGTCGTGCTTGCCTCGCTCGTATTGTTCAATGCGTTATAATCAAAATTTGAAGTGCCGGAATTTACGCCTTCCATTATATAATGTGTAGCTATAAACTTCTTCACATGATTTCTCGATTCCGCAGGAAGATAATATTGCAAAGACCAGAAATTTCTCGATCCGCTTTTTCTTATGGCGTCGTATACACGTCCCGGGCCTCCGTTATAAGCGGCTATCACCAATAACCAATCTTTTAAATCCTTATATAAAGATAACAGGTAGCGGGCGGCGGCATTTGTACTTTTATAATAATCTGTACGCTCATCTACATCCCTGTTCACTAATAAACCATAATCTTTTGCAGTGTAAGTCATAAACTGCCAAGGGCCTCTGGCTCCCACCCAGGATAACGCCTGTGGCTTAAGATCGCTTTCAATTACGGCAAGATATTTTAATTCTTTTGGCAAACCGTACTGCGTAAAAATATTATCAATGAGATTAAAATATAATTGTGAAGTTCCTTTCATTTTTTGCAGGTAACTTCCGTGTGCCTGTAAATAATCCTGCATGTAATTTTCTGCATAAGGGTTTACCTGCGAGGAGTATGGCATTGAAGAGCTGTAAGAAAGATTTTTAAAAAGACTTTTAAAACCATATTTAGTAACCTGGCTTACATATTTAATCTTCTCAGTTTTAGGAACTGCTTTAGATCTTATTACTTCATCAATCGCTAAGTTAAGGGAATCATTTACCTGCTTTACAGTATCCTGTAAATGTTTGGCAGCAACATTTTTATAAACGTTTTTAGATGAGGAAGTATATTGGAGAAGAATGAGAGTAAAAATCAGGATAAATATTTTCATAATCTAATTGTCTTGTTCAACTTCTGTAAGCTTATAAGTTTTTATAAGCTCATCAGACAACTGCAGCAAAGTTAGTTCATTGTATTTATTTGTCATAATCTGGAGCCCGAAAGGCAAGCCGTTACTGTGTTTAAACAATGGAATTGATATACCCGGAATACCAGCCAGGTTAGCAAAAACTGTATAGATGTCTGCTAAGTACATTTTAACAGGATCCTGTGATATGCTGTCAATATCGAAAGCTGTAGATGGAACAGTAGGCAGAATTATGGCATCAAATTCTTTAAAGATGCGGCTTGTTTCGCTGACTATCATGCGCCTTACCTGTTGTGCCTTTGTGAAGTACGCATCATAATACCCGGCGCTTAATACAAATGTGCCCAGCATTATTCTTCTTTTAACTTCTTTACCAAAACCGGTGCTGCGGTTGCTTGTATAAAACTTAGTTAAATCAGCTTCTGAGGTGTCTGCATTTCCATAACGTATGCCATCGTAACGGGCAAGGTTGCTGGAAGCTTCGGCCGTAGTAAGAACATAATATGCCGGAACCACATAATCCAATACCTTGAAATTAACCGGTTCTATTTTATAACCATCAGATTTTAGTTTATCAATTAGCTGGTAGATATTATCCTTAATTTCTTTATCAAGCGAATCGTGCTCTAAGGCGTTTTTAAAGTAAGCGATAGAAGGCTTTTTAGTAAGAGCGTTATAGTTTATATATTCTTCCTTTAATTTGAAAGATATAGTACTGTCGGAATCATCGTGACCACTGATAATACTTAGCACAACTGCAACATCTTCTATAGTGTTAGCAAAAATGCCGATTTGGTCAAATGACGATGCATAAGCAATAAGACCATGTCTTGAAACCCGGCCGTAGCTTGGCTTAAAACCAATAACGCCGCAAAAATCTGCAGGCTGGCGTACCGAACCACCTGTATCACTACCAAGACTCACCATGCACAAACCGGCTTGTACTGCTACCGCCGACCCACCTGAAGAACCTCCCGGAACCTTGGTTTCATCAAGTGCGTTTAACACTTTACCGTAACAGGAATTTTCATTAGTGCTTCCCATCGCAAACTCATCACAATTGCAGGTGCCTATAATTATGGCATCTGCATCTAATAAATTCGTTACAGCGGTTGAAGAATATAAACTTGTAAACCCGGCTAGGATTTTAGAAGCAGCTGTTACCTTATGATCTTTATAACAGATAACATCTTTTATAGCTATTACAACTCCATGTAAACTTTTTAATGCTTCGCCACTTTTACGCTTTTCATCTAATTGTTTGGCTTGTTGCAGAGCCTGCGCTTTAAAAACCTCTACAAAGGCATTTAAGTTTTTTGTGTTATCGATTTGTTGTAAATAATGTTGAACAACGGTAACGCAATCAACTTCATTTGCAGCAAGTTGCCGGTGATATTGAGCTATGTTTTTGTATTGGAACAATATATTTTAAGCAAATGAGGGTGGACACAAAAAAACTGAAGTACACGCCACAACATCATTGTGATCGCATACTTCAGCTATCAAAAGTATAAACTATTTAGGCAGATCAGTTTGCATTTGCTGCGCATGAGTCTGTTGCAATTTTGCTTCAGCCTCAAGAACTCTTTCCCTTGCAAGTTTTAATTCAGTTTCTGCATCACGTTCTTTTCTATCTTTCTCCGTCATACCTGCCTCTATCTCATTTTTCACATTCGTTTTTGCATCATTGAATTCCCTAACGCCTCGTCCAATACCTCTCATTAAATCCGGAATCTTTTTTCCTCCGAAAAATAAAAGAACTACTAAAAGAATCAATATCCATTCCGAGCCACCAGGCATGGAAAACAAGTACACTCCATTTAAAAAAGTAAGTAACATAATATATGAATTAGATATGAATTAGGATTTCAAAGATACAGTATATACATAAAACAACTGCATCTTACTTTACCTTGAAAATTTAATACCATCACAAAATTTAAAGAAAATACAGGGAAGGTCATTTAATATAACGATGACACTTTGCTTTGCCGTTGGCAGCTTCATAAGGCGAAATTCCTCTTGCGCAAGAGGAAAGTATTATAGCAGACACAATAAAAATTAATATTTTTTTCATCTTAGTTTTATAGCATAGCCTACTTAAACTTAGACCCATGCTATACTACATAAACGTAAGATCGAACGGGATATTATTTGATTCTCTTTTCTTTTATACGGGCACTTTTGCCGCTTCTTTCACGCAGGTAATAAAGTTTAGCCTGGTTAACCTTGCCAACTTTATGTAATAAAATACTATCAATATTGGGGGAGAAAAGGGGAAATAAACGTTCAACGCCAACACCGTCACTGATTTTGCGAACCGTAAAGGTGGCTGTTCCGCCTTCTCCCTGGCGCTTAATCACATCGCCTTTAAAGCTTTGAATCCTTTCTTTACTGCCTTCCTGAATTTTGTAATTCACGGTAATACTATCGCCTGCCTTAAATTTTGGCAATTCTTTTTTTACAGTTAATTGTTCGTGAACAAAGGCGATTGCATTCATAGCTTAAATTTTTTAAGAATGCAAAGGTAATTGATTAAAATTAAAAATTTAGTGCATCGCTTAATTATTATCTCGCCATGTTCACTGCTCTCTTTTCCCTGATAACGGTAACTTTAATTTGCCCGGGGTAAGTCATTTCAGTTTGAATTTTTTGAGCTATTTCAAAACTTAGCTTATCACTATCATTGTCTGTAACCTTATCTGATTCAACAATAACCCGCAGCTCACGGCCAGCCTGTATGGCATAAGCTTTTTCAACGCCGGGGTAAGCTAAAGCAAGATTTTCAAGATCTTTTATACGTTGAAGATATTGCTGCATGATTTCTCTTCTTGCACCGGGCCTGGCGCCACTCATGGAATCGCAAGCCTGCACTATAGGCGATATTACGTATTGCATTTCAACTTCATCATGATGTGCACCGATGGCATTACAAACCGCTGGATTCTCACCATATTTTTCAGCAAGTTTCATCCCAAGCAAAGCATGACTTAATTCAGTTTCATCATCAGGAACTTTTCCTATATCATGTAATAGACCGGCACGTTTTGCCAGCTTAGCATTCATTCCTAATTCTGCAGCCATTATTCCGCAAAGGTTGGCAACCTCACGACTATGCATTAATAAGTTTTGGCCATACGAGGAACGAAAACGCATTTTACCAACGATCCTTACGAGTTCTTTATGCAGTCCATGAATGCCTAATTCAATTACGGTTCGTTCGCCAATTTCAACAATCTGTTCCTCTAACTGCTTACGGGTTTTTTCTACAACTTCTTCAATACGGGCAGGGTGAATACGGCCATCAGTAACAAGGCGCTGAAGTGATAACCTGGCAATTTCGCGGCGTAATGGATCAAAAGAGGAAAGA
>CAXSEB010000001.1:4962-15361 GCA_964235805.1 uncultured Chitinophagaceae bacterium
TTTCTTCCTTCCCGGCCAATTATCGAACCCTTTATTTCATCACTTTCAAGATTGAAAACAGTAATTGCATTTTCAATCGCCTGCTCGGCAGCAGTACGCTGAACGGTTTGTATTATCAGTTTTCGGGCTTCTTTATTTGCCCTGAGTTTAGCATCGTCTACTATTTCCTGCTGAATTATCAAAGCCTGTGAATGTGCCTCTTGTTTAAGGCTTTCTATCAATTGAGCCTTAGCCTCTTCCGCGGTAAGCCCAGCCACTTTTTCAAGCCTTCTTATATGCTCTTCCTGGTGTTTCTCCAGTTCAGTTCTTTTTATGTTCACTACCTCGATTTGCCGGTTGAGCGTTTCTTTTATCGAATCATTGTCTTTTACCTGCTTATCTACATTTAATTCTTTCTGGTGGATAGATTGTTCCTTTTGTTTTATGCGGTTTTCAGCTTCGCTGAGCTTTTGATTTCGTTGGAACACTTCTTTATCATGCTCAGATTTTAATTGAACAAAACGCTCTTTCGCCTCAAGTTGCTTTTCTTTTTTTAAAGTTTCTCCTTGTGTTGTAGCATCGGATATTATTCTTTGTGCCTGTTGGTCAGCCTCTTCTAATTGTTTTTTTGTGTCTTTAGAAAAAATAATCTTTCCCAATCCTATGCCTGCTAACAGTGCCGCAATTCCGGTGATTACTATGTATATTATTGTTGATGTCATTTAAGAATTCTTGTTTTTATAGAGTTTACAATCGCATAAAGCCTTTTCGTAAGAATGTAGTTATTAGGAAATTAATCAACGAAGATAAGAAAACTGACCGAGTAAAAATGGCAAGGCATTGTGCTATAATACCTTATCAATTTGTTGCTCCATTTTTTGCAGCACCGCCGTTAATTGTTTTTCAACTTCATCATCATTTACTGAAGTGTTTACCTGGGTAGCATACCAAATTAAAACCATGGCAATATAATCCTGCATATCTTTTCCGGCAAACTGGGTTTTAAACTCAAGTATTTGATTGTTAATGATTTTTAAAGTTTTCCGTATATGCTCTTCATCTTTAGCAAGACTTTTAATGCGATAAGTTCTGTCGCCAATTAAAATGTTTAGCGGTATTAGCTGATCTGTCATAATTACTCACTTAAAATTCCAATGCATTTGTCTATTTCTTTAATGTATAGATCGATACGTTTTTCAAATTCCCGTCTGTCTTCGTCACTCATATTGCCGGATGTTGCCTGTAAAATATTTACTTTTTGGTTGAGAGAAAAAATGGAAGCCTTATGTTCCTTATCCTTTTCTTTTAAATCACCAATTTCCCTGGCAAGCATTTCATTTTCCTTTTGTAATGAAGCATTTTTTTTTAAAAGCTGCTGAAGTTTATCAGAAACTATTTTTATTTGGGCTTCAAGTGTATTCATAAATTCACTTTCTTATTTCGCCGCCTAAATTGTTTTTTAATGAGTCAATTATTTTGGCCATCCAACCATCAGTTTCTTTATCAGTTAAAGTTCTTCCGGTGTTAATAAAAGTAAGATTTATAGCAAAGGCTTTTTTATCTATACCAAGTTTTTCACTTTCAAAAACATCAAACAACTTTATATTGCTAAGGGTTTTTATGTTAAGATTGTTCAATACGCCTTCAACCTGCTCATACTTTATTTTTTTACCTACAACAATTGACAGATCACGGCTTACGGCAGGAAATTTTGCAATCTCATTATATACAATTTTGTTTCTTGAAACAGTTAATAGATTCTGCCAATTAATATCTGCAAAAAAAACCGGTTGTTTAATATCAAATCTTTGCAATGCATTCTTATGTAACAAGCCAATTTCTGCAAGTTTTGTGTTGTTATGAGAAATAACTGAACTCATTTCAAACTTATTATTTTTAGAAACAGCCTGTTCCGTGTTGGCAACGCCGCAAAGGTTAAAAATATTGCCGCAGATACCTTTAAGAAAATAATAGTCGGCTTTTACAGGTTTTTTATTCCAGCCAAGCTGGTTTGTATTACCTGAAATATAAAGACATAAATGTTCTTCCTGCGCATATTTGCCAAGGCCTGCCGTTGCATAAGTATTACCAATTTCAAACAGCAACAAGTCATTATTTTTTCTGTTAAGGTTATACGCTACACTTTCCAAACCGGTTTCCATCAACAAGGGACGCATAATATCTAAGCCAGCGCTTAGGCTATTTACAATTTTTACAGTATTTGCCAGCATCTGCTCATCATAATATTTACTGTTGGTGATTGAATTTGTAAATATTTCAGAAAAACCTGCACCGGTTAAGTAGTTGGCAATTGTTTCTTTATAAGATGCGGCCAAAGAATTTGTTTCAACAGCCGGCGCAATAGTAATTGCCAAAGGAATTTTTACATTATCGAAGCCGTCAATTCTCATAATTTCTTCTATAATATCCGCAGGTAAGGTAACATCAGGCTTGCTAAAAGGAACCGTTACAGTAAACGTCTGAACATCTTCTTTTTCTACTGCAAAGCCCAGGCTGATTAAAATGTTTTTCACTTCATGGCGGTCGTAATCTTTGCCAGTCAATTTTTTTAAATACGCTTCTTTTACTGTTATGCTTATCGGTCGTTTGGGGTTGGGATAAACATCAATTATGTCTGAAGTAATCTCTCCGCCGGTTACTTGTTTAATCATCATCGCTGCATGTTTTAAAACGACGACGGTTGAGCTTATGTCAACTCCTTTTTCAAAACGAATAGCCGCATCTGTTCTTAAGTTTTGCCTGATAGAAGTTCTTCGTATTGTGGAAGGATCGAACCAGGCACTCTCCAGAAAAATTTCAGTGGTTGAATTTTTTACGCCGGATTGCAGGCCACCAAACACTCCTGCAAAACACATTGCTTCATCTTCACCGTTGCATATCATTAAATCTTCTAAATTTAATTTTCTTTCCTTTTCATCCAGGGTTACAAAAGGAGTATCCTGGGGCAGGTTTTTTACTCTTATTCTGTTGCCTTTAATCGCTTGCAGGTCAAAAGCATGTAATGGTTGTCCTGTTTGATGTAAGATGTAATTCGTAACGTCAACAATATTATTAACTGGTTTCACACCAATGCTTTTTAGTTTCACCTGGATCCATTTGGGGCTGGGCTCAACCTTAATACCAGTAATACTTACACCGGCGTAGCGATGGCAAGCTTTTGTGTTCTCAATAGTGATATTTACCACGCGGTTGTTGTTATTGCAAACAAACTCATCAGTTGGAAAATTTACAGTAACTGGTTTTTTATTATAATGAGAAAGATACGCACATACATCTTTAGCCACACCAACATGGCTCATAGCATCAATCCGGTTAGGTGTAAGGCCAATATCGAATACCCAATCCGTTTCAGGTTTGTAAAAATCCGCTGCTGGTGAGCCTGTGGAAGTATTTTCCGGTAAAATTATAATTCCTGCATGATCGTTTCCTATACCAATTTCGTCTTCAGCGCAAATCATTCCGTTACTTTCTACGCCTCTTATTTTTGCCCTCTTAATAACCACTGCTTCTTTGTTTACAGGAAATATTGTTGAGCCTGCCGGTGCTACAATTACTTTTTGGCCAATGTCAACATTCGGTGCACCGCACACTATTTGAGAGATGTTTCCATTGCCAAGATCTACCTGGGTGAGCTTAAGTTTTTCTGCATTTGGATGTTCTCCACACTGTATTATTTGCCCTACAAGCAGCCCTGATAAACTTCCTTTGATCTCCTCAAATTTTTCCAGGTGCTCTACTTCTAAACCAATACCTGTCAAAATTTTACTCAACTCTTCTGGTAGGGGAATATCCCGAATAAACTCTTTAAGCCAATTGTAGCTGATCTTCATTGTAACTGATCTGATGATTACAATCAAAAATAAGAAAAGAAGCAGAACGAAATTGAAAGTTTAAAATCCTGGGGTATTCAACAATCTAAACCTTGACAGCTCAGTGCTTAGTTCATGGAACCATAAACAATTTTAACAGTAAACGTCTTTAATATTTTCGATTTTTCTTAGCACATTTTTTTAAAATTATTTGTTTAAAAAAAAGTACAAAATTTTACTTTTGGTAATAAAGGTTACATATTTGTTGATAACCTTTAATAGTAGTTATTAACTCTGTTATTTTGGTGTTTATAAATTAAAAGTCGTAACAATTTATTTATATAGAGGAGAGTCGTTTACCTTAGCCGCCCTGCCATATTTTTGGAAGCAGCAGGAAAGTCCTTTTTTGAAAAACCTTTAAATACTTCTTAATTAAACATGGATCTTAGTAACCTCAATAAAGAAAGAAAGTCCCGCCGCAAAAACAGCTCTTTAGATATTAGTTCGATGATGTATGGCAAAATTCCGCCACAGGCCAAAGAGCTTGAAGAAGCTGTGCTTGGTGCAATAATGCTGGAAAAAAGCGCCTTTGATACTGTAGTTGAAATTTTAAAACCGGATTGTTTTTATGTAGAAGCACATCAGCATATTTACCGGGCAATGCAGGCTTTGCAACAAAAGAATTCGCCCATTGATATGCTCACCGTTGTTGAGGAATTAAGATTTAGAGAAATGCTTGACCTTGTTGGAGGAGCGTTTTATGTAAGCAAACTAACAAACGCTGTTGTTTCTTCTGCAAATATCGAAGCTCACTCACGCATCATTCTTCAAAAATTTATACAAAGAGAATTGATACGCATAAGCAGTGAAATTATAGGTGATGCATATGAAGACACTACAGACGTTTTTGATTTGCTTGATGAGGCAGAGTCGAAACTATTTGAAGTAACCAACAATCACCTGCGGAGAGATTATGCAAGCATTGACACCATTCTTGTTAATACTATATCCCGAATTGAAGACCTTAGAACAAGACAAGATGAGATCACCGGTGTACCCTCAGGTTTTAATATTTTAGATAGAATAACTTATGGTTGGCAGGCATCAGACTTAATCATTCTTGCAGCTCGTCCATCCGTAGGTAAAACTGCTTTTGCTTTAAATCTTGCACGTAATGCAGCTTTGCATCCTACCAAACCCACACCAGTGGCTTTTTTTTCATTGGAGATGAGCGCCAGCCAGTTGGTACAAAGAATCTTAAGCGCTGAAAGCGAGATATGGCTGGAAAAAATCTCACGCGGCCGCCTGGAGGAGCATGAAATGAAGCAATTGTATAAAAAAGGCATAGAGAGGCTTGCATCGGCACCTATTCATATCGATGATACTGCGGCGTTAAATATTTTTGAACTTAGGGCAAAATGCCGACGCCTGAGAAACAAGCATAATGTTGGGCTGATAATTATAGATTACCTGCAGTTAATGAGCGGCACCGGCGAAAACCGGAACAGTAACCGGGAGCAGGAAATTAGCCGTATATCAAGAGACCTTAAAGGGCTTGCAAAAGAATTACAAATACCCATTGTTGCACTTAGCCAATTAAGCAGGGAAGTTGAAAAAAGGAGCCAGGGTAATAAAATGCCCCAACTTAGCGATTTAAGGGAAAGCGGTGCTATTGAACAGGATAGTGACCTAGTAATGTTCATGTACAGGCCTGAATATTATGACATAACAGCAAACGAACTTGGTGAAAGCAACAAAGGTGAAACCCATATCCGCATCGCAAAACATCGCAACGGGCAATTAGAAACCATTAAATTAAAAGCCTTGTTGCACATTCAGAAGTTTATAGAGGAAGATGGTGATTTTGATGCTTCGCTTCCGGCAGGAGGTAGCTGGAAACCGGTAAAAGACACTGGCGGAGATGGTGCAAAACTCTACATACAAAAAGGCAGCAAAATGAATGACGGTGAGTTTGATGATGATACACCTTTTTAGCAAAATCCGTCACTTTTAAAAAGAGTGACTTATTAGATCCATAAGCAGGTGAGAATAAAATTTCAAGATTAATCAAAAATTCGATTCTTTATGTCAATACCTTTTTTTTTGCAAAAGAAATAACAGCCGCTTCCAAAGAACTTACTTTAAATGAAGAGACCTCCAGGCATATTGTACAGGTGTTGCGTATGCAAAGTGGCGGGCAAATACAACTAACTGATGGTAAGGGCAGCATTTACGTTGCGGAGGTAATTAACAACGATAAAAAAAAATGTGACGTAAAAATTGTTTCTAAAAGAGGTGAGAAGCAACGTTCTGTAAAGGTTACCATCGCCATTTCATTGCTAAAAAATAGTTCCCGTTTTGAATGGTTTCTTGAAAAGGCAACTGAAATAGGCGTTTCAAATATAATTCCACTACTTTGTCAACGTACCGAAAAACAGCATTTTCGCTCTGAGAGAATGCATAATATTCTAATCAGCGCACTACTCCAATCCAGGCAGACGTGGCTTCCACAACTAAGCGAACCCATAAAATTTACTAATGTAATAAGCAAGCCCTTTAACGGACAAAAATTCATTGCCCATTGTATTGATGTCGGAAAAAGTCAATTAAGAAGTGAGACCTTTTCCAATGATGAGCAGTTGATCTTGATTGGACCAGAGGGTGATTTTACACAAAATGAAGTGGATATAGCGTTGAAGAATAATTTTACCCCTGTTTCACTTGGAAGTACCCGTTTACGAACAGAAACAGCAGGAATTGTTGCGTGTGTATTCTTAAATAACTAAGATTTTTATATTCAATGTTAAATTAAAATAATTAGCAGAATAAATAATTCATTTCTAATTATCAATTATCAACTGCATCAATTTCCTTTAACCATAAACACACAATCTTCCAGCTTTTTAATTTGCTGGACTCTGTCCAGGCCTTTGATGTTGCCTTTAGCAGGAAGTTTTATGCCTTCATCTTTTGTAATTTCTTCAAGAGCATTATAAATATTCATCGATTTAATTGCAAACACCACCCCATCAGCGTTGGTTTCTTTACTGCTAATGATACCAATTACTTCCCCATTCTTGTTAATTACAGGTCCTCCGCTATTACCAGGGTTTACGGAAATGCTAACCTGGTAAGCAGTGGTGTCTCCTGAAAATCCGGACTTGGCGCTAAGATAACCTTCTCCATAAACTACCTCATCACGTGGATATCCTAAAGTGAAAATCTGTTCACCTAATTCGGCCGAACCCTTTTGTATTGAATAGGGGAGTGAATTAAATCTCTTGAAAGAAGTATCAACAATTTTAAGAATAGCCAGGTCGGTATTATTATTTACATACAATGGCTTTGCAGAGAACTGTTCGCCTTTGGTGTTTTCGATTATTAAATTATTTGCTTTATTAATTACATGAGCGTTAGTAACAATATACCCGTTAACATCAATTAAGAATCCGGTAGCCCTAAAATTAGCCTCAAACTTTGGCCTGACGGGCACTGTAGCGGGTGTAACTGTTGCCTGGTTTAATTTTCTTTCAATAACTTTTAGTTTTGCATCTACCTGCCTGAATTTATAATCAACCAAAGGCGTAATAACTTTTTCCCCTTTTTTTGATTTATAAGAAGTAAACATACCTGCGGTAAAAATAGAAACAATACCAGCTATCGTTGCGGCAACTGCAATTGTTCTGCGGGACAGGTTCCACATATAAATCACTTTGGCTTTGCCTTTCAGCGGCTTTTTTGCTATTACTCCTTCCTCAACCAGCTTACTCTCTACCTCATTAAGTGATTGCTTATAGGCAGTTATGTTGGCCGTATTTTGTAATTGCTGCAAAAAGAATAAATGCTCCACGGCTAGTTGATCAATATCAGCATTATTTTTTCGGAGCTCTTCAAGAAACGTTTTTTCCTGCGACGTCATGTCGCCCTTATAATAACGTTCAATGGCATCTATAAGTAAAATATCATCCATTTATTCTCCATTTTTATACTGTGCAAAAAATATCTTTTTTAACCTTACCAGGCATTTATATTTTTGGGTTTTAGCATTATCGGCATTTGTATATCCAAAACGATCTGCAATTTCAGGCATACTTTTTTTTTCAAAATAATACGCTGTAAGTAAGCTTCTGCATGGCTCTCCTATTTTATCCATCGCATGTTCCATTATAGTAAGATCTTCATTTTTCTTCTCATGCGTTTCAAGTTCTTCTTCAACTGAAATAACGTCTTCGCTCCCTTCAATTGCAGGGCTATAACGTTGTAACTGCTGCAATTTTTTAAGCCATAATCTTCTGCAGACAGAATATAAATATGTTTTGATCTGGCAGCTCAGTTCAAAAGAACCTGAACATGCTTTTTCGTACAAAACAATCATCGCCTCCTGAAAAACGTCCCTGGCATCATCCTGGTATCCATTGTTTTTTAAAATAAAAGACTGAATGATTCCATAATTCTCTCTGTAAATTGTTTCAATAGCTGTGGTGTCATTTGCTGCCAGTCCCTTCAATAAAAGTTGCTCTTTATCAATTATACTCACCAGGGCTTTAATTAATACGTTTAAGGTTAAAAAGTAACCCAAATAAAATTTTGTTCCGGCGGTTACTTTTAAAAAATTTAGGTATAAACACAAAAATATATTTAAAAAATAAACTTAACCTAAATGAAAAAGTTATTAATGATCTTAAGCGTTACTACTGTTTTAGCGGCTTGTGGCGATAGTGCTACAACTGATACTACAATAACAACTGATTCTTCGTCGGTCTCTTCACCCAATTCAGCAATGAGCAGTACGCCCGCTGCCGATACTGGCACAATGATGTCTAATGATACTTCAAAAATGATGTCTGATACATCAAGAACTATGTCTGCAGATACAGCAACAGCCAGATAGATTTAATTAGCTGCGTTCAGCTGTGTTGATTTTTATTTGTATGTGATTAAAAGCCGTTCTTTCAGGAGCGGTTTTTATTTATTTATAAAGAGATACCACAAAAAATAAATACAGGTTGGCAATTTCAATACACTTTATTACTTTTGGTTTTTATTATGATTTCCATAAAAGCAAATACCGGATTTTATTTTAGCTATTATTTTACCGTAGACCGGGATGCCTTTGTTAAAAAATAAAAAAACAAATTAACATAAAGAAATCCCGGCTAAAAGGCCGGGATTTTTGTTTTTAGCAAATGAGCAAACGAATATCAATACAAGGTTTTGAAGGCAGCTTTCACCAGGTAGCGGCACGGCAGTTTTTCGGCAAGGAAACTGAAGTGATTTGTTGTTCTACATTTAAAGAAGTTGTAAAAATTGCAGAACATAAAAACGAAAGCGACGGTGGAATAATAGCGATTGAAAACTCGATAGCTGGAAGCATATTGCCCAATTATAATTTATTACAAAGAAGCACTTTACAAATTGTAGGAGAAGTTTACCTACAGATACATCAAAATTTATTGGTTAATCCTGGTGTTAGATTAGAAGATATTCGTGAAGTTCATTCTCATCCCATGGCCATTCAGCAATGCTTTGGCTTTTTAGATAAACATGCATGGAAGCTTGTAGAAACCGAAGATACAGCGCTAAGTGCAAAGCATATACACCAGAAGAAAAGCAAATACGCAGCTGCAATTGCAGGCAAACTGGCCGCTGAACTTTTTCAGCTTCACATTATTGCGCCCAATATCCACACTTTAAAAAATAATTACACCAGGTTTTTGGTTTTGCAAAGAAAGGAAGTTGCACAAGAGATAGTCGTTGCTGATAAAGCGTCTATAAATTTTCATACTGATCATTCCAAAGGAAGCCTTGCCAGGGTGCTTACACAAATTGCGGAAGGTGGTATTAATCTAAGTAAACTGCAATCTATGCCTATACCGGGAAGCGATTGGAGATATTCATTTCATGCCGACCTTGAATTTGAAACGCTGGAAAATTTTAATAAAGTAATAAAGAAAATTACACCGTTAACTGAACACCTGAAAATTTACGGAGTATATAAAAACGGTAAATAATGGAAACAGCTAAGAGACTTAATGGAGTGGGAGAATATTATTTTTCTCAAAAGCTGAGAGAGATTGAAGCAATGAACAAAGCGGGTAAAAATGTTATAAACCTTGGTATTGGAAGTCCTGATATGCCTCCGCATCCTGATGTGATAAAAACCTTACATGAAGAAGCGCTGAAACCAAATCAGCATGCATACCAAAACTATAAAGGCAATATTGTTTTAAGAACTGCCATTGCGAAATGGTATAAGCAATGGTATGACGTAGATCTAAATCCTGATACCGAAGTTTTGCCGCTTATAGGAAGCAAGGAAGGCATTATGCATATTTGCATGACGTATGTTAATGAAAATACACTGGTTCTTGTACCAAACCCGGGATATCCCACTTATAAAAGCGCTGCCACTATTGCCGGTGCTAACGTTCAAAGCTATTTACTAAAAGAAGAAAACAACTGGTTCCCCGATTTTAAAGAGATTGAACAGGTAATTAAAAAAGAATCTTTACATGATGAACAGGTTCTTATGTTTGTAAATTATCCGCATATGCCAACGGGGCAGCTACCAACGCAGGATCTGTTTGTGC
>CAXSEB010000001.1:15371-31445 GCA_964235805.1 uncultured Chitinophagaceae bacterium
AGTTAGTAGCCTTTGCAAAAAAGCACAATGTTTTAATTTGTCATGATAATCCTTATAGTTTCATCCTTAATAACAATCCTATGAGCATGTTGGTTGTTGATGGAGCAAAAGAGGTTGTTATAGAATTAAATTCTTTAAGTAAAAGTCATAATATGGCCGGGTGGAGAATTGGTTTACTTGTCGGTGCAAAAGAACGAATTGATGATGTAATCCGCTTTAAAAGTAATATGGACAGTGGTATGTTTTTACCTCTGCAACTCGCTGCTGCAAAAGCTTTAGAGTTAGGACAGGACTGGTTCGATGAAGTAAACCATACATATCTTAAAAGGAAAAAGAAAGTTTTTGAGTTGTTGGATTTATTAAAATGTTTTTACAATGATGAACAGGCAGGAATGTTTGTTTGGGCCCGGATTCCTTCCGTTTATAGCAGCGCTTATGAATTAAGCGATAAAATATTGGCGCTTTCGAACGTGTTTGTAACACCTGGTGGAATTTTCGGAGATGCTGGCAATCATCATATCAGGGTAAGCTTATGCAGCACTGAAGAAAAAATTTATGAAGCTATTAAGAGAATTAAAGCAGCAGCATTATGAATCACCTTTCAAACGGCAAAGCAGGTAAAGCCTTCGATAACGGAGGCGAATCAGGTGGAGCTGTTGTTACTATAATCGGTACAGGTTTAATTGGCGGATCAATGGCAATTGCATTAAAGCAAAAAGGATTTGCTTCAAAAATTATTGGTGTTGAAAATAATGAAGAACATCAGCGGCAGGCTCTTGCGTTAGGGCTTGTTGACGAAATAGATGTTTTAGATGAAGCCATACCAAAATCAAATGTCATTATAATTGCAGTACCGGTGAGTGTTGCCGATAAAATGATTGTTTCTATTTTAGATAAAGTAGATAAACAGGTTGTAATAGATGTAGGCTCTACAAAAAAGTCCATCTGCGAAGCAGCAGCCAAAAGTAAAAATGGAAAAAGATTTGTGGCAACGCATCCAATGTGGGGCACTGAATACAGCGGCCCGAAAGCGGCAATTAAAGGCGCCTTTGAAAACATAGCAGTGATAATTTGTAATAAAGAAAACAGCGATAAGGATGCGTTAGAAATTGCTGAAAATATTTATAACTTGCTAGGCATGCATTTGTTGTACATGGATGCCGCAGCTCATGATCTGCATGCAGCTTATGTAAGCCATATTTCTCACATTACATCTTTTGCCTTAGCTAATACTGTTTTAGAAAAAGAGAGAGAAGAAGATGCGATATTTGAAATGGCCAGTGCAGGTTTCGAAAGTACTGTTCGCCTGGCAAAAAGCAATCCTGCAATGTGGGTACCTATCTTTCAGCAAAATCGTGATAACGTTTTGGATGTTTTAAATGAGCACATCACTCAATTAAGAAAATTTAAAAGTTGTCTTGAAAAAGAAAATTATGAATATTTATCAGAGTTAATTCAAAACGCCAATAAGATAAAAAAAGTGCTAAGAGAAAGATGAACTTCCTTGATTATAATTATACTCTTTATCTTTTAGCCAATAAAAACTATGCAAACAAAACAAGTAACAATGAAAGAGCTGATGCAGCAAAAATGGCTTAAGCGTCCGCTGATAGTAAGTGGGCCATGCAGTGCAGAAACAGAAGAACAGGTGCTGGAAACAGCCACACGCCTGGCTAATACAGGTAAAGTGGATATGCTTCGTGCAGGCATATGGAAGCCACGCACTAAACCCGGCATGTTTGAAGGTATTGGTACCAAAGGGCTGCCATGGTTATTACAGGCAAAAAAAATAACCGGTTTGCCTATAACAGTTGAGGTTGCCACATCCAAGCATGTGCAGGATGCTTTACAGTTTGATGTTGACATGCTTTGGATTGGCGCAAGAACAACTGTAAATCCTTTTAGTGTTCAGGAAGTTTGTGATGCTTTACGGGGCGTAGATATTCCTGTGCTTATAAAAAACCCTATTAATCCTGACCTTGAGTTGTGGAGCGGCGGTATTGAGCGTTTGCATAAGGTTGGTGTAAAGCAGGTGGGGATGATACATCGTGGCTTCTCAAATTATGGAAATACGGAATACCGCAATGCACCTATGTGGCACTTGCCAATTGAGATGAAAAGAAGGTTCCCTGAGATGTTGCTTATTTGTGATCCATCTCACATATGTGGCAACAGGGCAATGCTGCAATCAACCGCTCAAAAAAGTATTGATCTTGATTTTGATGGCTTGATGATTGAAAGCCATATTGACCCGGACAATGCATGGAGTGATGCAAAACAACAGGTAACTCCTGAACGTTTATCAGAACTACTTGACGGTTTAATATGGCGTTCAGAAAATACAGATGCACAGGAATTCATAACAGCCCTTGCAACTTTAAGGGAACAAATAAATCACCTGGATGATGAACTGCTTACGCTTATTGGCCAGCGAATGAAGATAGCAGACAAGATTGGTGTGTACAAGAAAAAAAATAACATCACTATCCTGCAAACAAATCGCTGGAACGACATCTTATCAAGAGCTTTTAAAAAAGGCGAACACCTTGGGTTGAGTAAGGAATTCATTACAAAATATTATGATGCTATGCATCTTGAAAGCATTAATCATCAGAATAAAATAATGAACGAGGAATAGCACGTATGCACCAGCAAGATTATCTGATTTCATCAAAAAAAGTGACTTGCTATTTTGATGCTGATTTTACATACCTGGAAAATTTTGTTTCTAAACAAAACACTATTGTTGTAACTGATGAGCATGTTTTGCATAGCCATTCACAAAAGCTTGAGGGGTGGAAAACAATAGTGATAAAGGCAGGGGAGCAATATAAACAACAAGCCACTGCTGATTATCTTATAAATAAGCTAATTGAATATAATGCAGACAGGGGGACATTTGTTGTTGGCATAGGCGGCGGCGTTGTAACAGATATTACCGGCTATGTGGCTTCTGTATATATGCGTGGTGTGAGATTTGGATTTGTTCCTACAACAATACTTGCCATGGTTGATGCTTCGCTTGGAGGTAAGAATGGCATTGACGTTGGACTTTATAAAAACCTGGTAGGTGTTATAAACCAACCTCAATTTTTATTATATGACTATTCTTTTTTATCAACGCTTCCTGAAAAGCAATGGGTTAACGGTTTCGCCGAAATAATAAAGCATGCCTGTATAAAAGATGCAGAACTCTTCTCTTACCTGGAAAATAATTCATTAGATTTTTTTATTAATTCGCCGGAAAAAACAGATTTGTTGATAAAGAAAAATGTTGGCATAAAGTATAGATTGGTGGCAGCAGATGAACTTGAAACAGGAGATAGAAGACTTCTTAATTTTGGCCATACACTTGGCCATGCAATTGAAAATACTCATTCTCTTCCGCACGGACATGCAGTAAGCATTGGCATTGCAGCAGCCTGTTTAGTTTCAGAACAGCTCAATGACTTTCCTTCTGCGGAAAGACAAAAAATAATCTCTCTACTTAAAAAATATAAACTTCCTGTAACTATAAAGTTTGATAAAGAAAAAATATGGCAATTGCTTTTATTGGATAAGAAGAAATATGGAGATACCATAAATTTTATTTTACTTGATAAGATAGGGAAAGCAATAATAAAACCGGTTTCTATAGCTCAGCTTCATGAAGTTTTTAATGATATACAATTGTGATAGTTACTGTTAGTCCGTCAATAATTTCAGGAACTGTGCATGCGCCTGCGTCTAAAAGTTCTATGCAGCGGGCTTGTGCTGCTGCATTAATATCAGGCGGCGAAACAATCATTAGTAACCCGGGAAAAAGTAATGACGACATTGCCGCAATTAATGTAATAAAAAAATTAGGAGCCACTGTATCTTCATATCAGGATGATAAACTCTTGATACAAGGAAGCGATTTTATAAATATATCGGAAGAGATAGATTGCGGTGAAAGCGGCCTTGGACTTAGAATGTTTGCACCCATTGCAGCATTGAGTAATCATGCAATTACATTAAATGGGGGCGGCAGTTTATTACAAAGGCCAATGGATTTTTTTGATGAGATCTTTCCGCAGTTAGGTGTTGACATTTTATCAAATAGCGGTAAACTTCCAATAAAGATAAAAGGACCTTTACAACCTAAAAGTATTTCTATTGACGGCTCTTTAAGTTCGCAGTTTTTAACCGGGTTAATGATGGCTTATGCAAAGGCATGCACTGCTCCGGTTAGTATAACAGTAAAAAATCTTACCAGCAGACCTTATATTGATCTTACTATAAATGTGCTGAAACATTTTGGATTTGATATTGAAAATAATAATTACAAAGAATTTCACTTTTATCCAAAGGCTTTTAAAGCCTCCCCTTTTGGGGGAGGTTTGGAGGGGGCTTACACAGTTGAAGGAGATTGGAGCGGTGCATCATTTTTACTGGTCGCTTCTGCGATCGTTGGAGATATTTGTGTGGAAGGCCTTAATATAGAATCTGCCCAAGCTGATAAAGCTATTCTCCAGGCCTTAGAAAAAGCTGGAGCAAAAATTATTATAAACAACACAAAAGTCTCAGTTGAAGCAAACTCCTTAACAGGATTTGATTTTGATGCTACAGATTGTCCTGATCTGTTTCCTCCGTTGGTTGCATTAGCAGCTTATTGCCACGGTGTTACAAACGTAACGGGCGTAAACAGGTTAGCACATAAAGAAAGTAACCGGGGACTTACGTTGCAAAACGAATTTAAAAAAATGGGCGTGGATATTTTACTGGATAATAATGTAATGACAATAAACGGTAATCGAAATGTTGCAGGTGCAACAGTTAACTCAAATCACGATCATCGAATAGCTATGGCCTGTGCTGTTGCTGCTCTTAAGGCAAAAGGCCCAACAACAATTCAAGGTGCAGAAGCAATAAACAAATCCTATCCTGAATTTTACAATCATCTGAAAAGGTTAAATGCTTTAATTCAAATTTTATAAGCAATACCTTTGCCCGTTTAAATTTTCAATTCTCAATTAAGATGAGTTATACAGTGGCAATTGTTGGCAGGCCTAATGTGGGCAAGAGTACTTTTTTTAATCGCATGTTGGAACAGCGAAAAGCAATTGTAGATGATATAAGCGGCGTTACGAGAGACCGGCAATACGGCGTTGCTGAGTGGATAGGAAAGCCGTTTAATATCATTGACACCGGCGGTTTTGTGCCTGATAGCGATGATGTTTTTGAAAGAGAAATTCGTAAGCAGGTTATTATAGCTTTGGAAGAAGCCAATGCAATAATTTTTATGTGCGATGTTACAACAGGCATTACTAACCTTGATGAGGCAATGGCAGACATTTTAAGGCGAAGCAACAAGCCAGTTTATCTTATAGTTAATAAAGTTGATAATCATGAGCGGCTTTTGGAAGCCTCCGAATTTTATAGTCTTGGCTTCGAAAAAATTTTCTTTATATCATCTGTAAGCGGCACAGGCACTGGCGAATTACTGGATGAAGTTTGTGCATTAATACCAGGAGAATCTGTAGATGAATCTGCAGATCAGCTTCCAAAATTTGCAATAATGGGACAGCCAAATGTTGGCAAATCGTCTTTATTAAATGCATTAACAGGGCAGGAGAGAACCATTGTAAGTGATATTGCAGGCACAACAAGAGATACTATTCATACCAATTATAATCTTTTTAATAAAGGATTTACATTAATTGATACTGCCGGTATCCGTAGAAAAACCAAAGTAAATGAAGACCTGGAATTTTACTCTGTTATAAGGGCAATAAAAGCGATGGACGAAGCTGATGTTTGCTTTTTATTGTTAGATGCTGACAAAGGAGTGTCAGCGCAGGATCTTAATATTTTTTCTCTTGCAATTAAAAAGGGGAAGGGCATTGTGGTTCTTGTAAACAAATGGGATCTTGTAGAAAAAGAAACTAATACAGCCCGTGATTATGAGAAAGAATTAAAACAAAGATTAGCACCTTTTAATGATGTGCCAATACTATTTATATCAGCAACCGAAAAAACAAGAATATTTAAAGCAATCGAACTTGGCCTTGAGGTGTATGAAAACCGCCGCCAAAAAATACCAACTTCTAAACTGAACGACGTTATGCTTAAAGCCGTAGAAGCTTACCATGCGCCGGTTGTAAGAGGCAATGCAGTAAAAATCAAATATGTTTCTCAACTGCATACTGCCGTTCCATCATTTGCTTTTTTTTGTAATTATCCTGACGATATAAAAACGCCTTATAGAAATTATCTTGAAAACAAATTACGGGAACATTTTAAGTTAACGGGTGTTCCAGTTAGAATCTATTTTAGAAAAAAGTGATAGAAAAAATATAATTCAACTCGTCTCACATAGCGAAGTATAGAGATATTTGGCATAGCTTTGGCGCCTATTTAAAACTCAAAAATATTAATCATGAAAAAATTATTATCGATTGTAGCTCTTGCTGCTTTTATGACTGCTTGTAACAGCGGTGACTCAACAAAAGTTGACACATCAACAACTTCGGATTCAACAAAGATGACCAACGATGCAATGACTACTGATACATCTATGAAAATGGATACATCAGGCTCCATGTCTACAACTCCTTCCACAATGGATAGCTCATCAGGTATGAAGAATGGCATGACTGCTATGCAGGATGGTGCTATGATGATGAAAGATGGCAAGATGATGGTGATGAACAGCGGCAGTTGGATGAAAATGGATAAAACAATGACTTGTACTGATGGTTGTAAAGTGATGACTAACGGACAGGTTGTAATGAAAGATGGTATGAAAATGAAGATGAAGGAAGGTGAATCAATAGACAAAGACGGCCATATGATGGATAAAGATGGCAAAATGATGGATATGAAGATGGAGCATGGTAAAATGTAGACCTTATCAAGTTACCGGTTAAAGTTTTGATATAAACCCCCAAATCGGGGGTTTTTTGCGTTTGCCATTTTTTTAAGATCAACAAGGACTTTATAAAAATCACCTTACAAGGGCTGTCCTTATAATGATAAAAGCAATTATTGCAAGAGTAAGAATGATTATGATAGCCACGTAGATCCATTGTTCGCTTTTGAACCTGCGTTTATGCCGCGGTTGTTTCTTCTTATTAAGCTGCTTATGCAGTTCAGTATTTAACTGTTCAACAAATGCTGGTAAACTTTTTTTATTTTCAAATTGCTGTAAGCCTTGAACAGCATCATTTAATAAGCCCGGCTCCTCACACAGCTTCTCAATTTTAAGCTTTTCATCGGCAGGTAATTTATCGCTGAGATAATCCATCAGCTTTTGGTTGTCAATATCTTTATTGCTGTTTGATAATATGTTTATTAAATCATTAACTACCTTTCGCCTTGCAGCAGGTTTTTTAAATTTCTTTTTCCATTTTGAATATAACTCTTTACCTGTAAAATATTAAAGCCTGTATGTTCTGCTATTTCTGTGTAAGATTTTTTTTCAAAGTAAAATAAGGTTACGCATAATTGCTGCTCTTTGTTTAAATGTTGTAACGCCGCATTCAACTGGTCAAGTGTGTTGTTCTTTTTAACAAGTAAATTAAGATCCTCGCTGTCATCTGCAGCAAAAAAATGTTCATTCAGCGGGAAAGGTAGCTTGCCTTTATCTCTAAGCTTCATAAGGCAATGGTTCTTTGCTATCATGTAGATCCAGCTTTTAAAATAATCCACTTTATATTTATGAAGCTCACTTATTGTTTTTAAAAATATTTGCTGAACTGCGTCTTGGGCATCGTCTTCATTTTTTAGGTACTTCATGCAAACACCTAATAACAAAAGCGTGTAGCGGGGCAACAATACACCGAGCCAGTCATTATTATGGTCATTGTAGAATCTGTCAAGCAAATCACTATCACTTATATCATGTAATTTTTTTGCGTTCACTTTCAGTGTATCAAATAGTATATTACTGAGATGTAAACATAATTTAATTCCATAATTTAGATTGTAGCTAAAATTATGATAAATGCAGTATGCAGCGTGTTGTGTTCCGGTAAGTGCCTTAAGAAAAGAACCTTTACATATTGCTGAAATGGTTACGCAGCAGCTGTTTGGGGAATGTTGCACAATCATTCAATCTGTGCAGGGTTGGTCAAAGATCAAATGCAAATACGATGGATATGAAGGCTGGTGCCTGCAAGGCCATTTAGCTGAAATTGACGAAGAGCAGTTCTTGTTTAAGAAGGAAAAGCTTACTGATAAATACCTAACCAAGGTAATTTATAACGGCCTGAAAATGTATGTGCCGCTTGCAAGCTCGATGGCTACATTTAATAAGCACAAGGCGCAATGGCAAAGCGATGTTTGCACTTATAAAGGTTCGATTTATAATCCTTCTAAAACCAAAATAAGTAAAAAGGGCATTAAGTTTATAACAGCAAACTATATTAACTCGCCATATCTATGGGGCGGCAAAAGCGTATTTGGAATTGACTGCAGTGGCTTTTCGCAAGCTGTATATAAATTCTTTAATATTTATTTGCCAAGAGATTCATGGCAACAAGCCGAACAAGGAGATATTGTTAAAAATCTGGGAGATGCCCATTGCGGAGATTTATGTTTCTTTAATAACGAAGAGGGAAAAATAACTCACGTTGGCATATTATTGAATCAACGTAAAATAATTCATTCATCGGTAAAAGTAAGGATAGATGATATAGATGAAAAAGGAATTATAAACAGTGATTCAAAGCAACTCACTCATTCATTAAAAGTGATAAAAAGGTATTTTGAGGTTTGACATAGGCTTACATACTATGCATGTTTTAAAGCAGACTTTGTAAAGAAGACGTACCAGCTAAGTTGTTGTGATCTTGTGTATCTTATCTATAAGGCTTAAGTACGCCAGCACCGATGCCAATCAATATTACTACAAGAATTGTTGCGTCAACATAGCTGTGTTTAAGCGTTACTTGGCGTAGGTTTCTTTATAATATTCTATTGCTTCGTTTATTACTGCAAAAGTTTCTGTCTTATCCTGGAAATCGTTTATTTCTACCTTTTTATTTTCGAGGACCTTGTATTGCTCAAAATAATTTTTAAGCACCGTAAAAAAATGCTGAGGCACTTCGCCAAGGTTCGTAATATAATTCACACTCGGATCTTTTACAGCAACAGCAATAATCTTATCATCAACTAAACCTGTATCTATCATTTGCATGTTGCCGATAACAAACGCTTCTACCAAACACAAAGGCTGAATAGGTTCCGAACACATAACCAGTATGTCAAGCGGATCTCCATCTTTACCTAATGTATGAGGTATAAAACCATAGTTAACCGGGTAATGAAAAGATGAATATATAACCCTGTCTAACTTTAGTAAACCGGTTTTTTTATCAATCTCATATTTTGTTTTTGAGCCTTGCGGAATTTCAATTAAAGCATTAACAATTACCGGTGCTTTATCTCCACATTCAGCACCATGCCATGGATGCAATACATACATATGATAGATTTGAGGTTGAGTTATTTTGAAAGTAAATATCCTGCATAAGTACTAAATATACCTGCTGTTACGCTGATAACAATGTAAGATAAAAAAATAAAGTATCGTTGCTGCTGCAGGAGTTTAAGGCTTTCCAGGGAAAACGCAGAAAACGTTGTAAAGCCACCACAAACGCCAACGGCTAAAAGCTTCCAGCCGGAATCGTTTAAATTGTTCTTTAAGCTTAAGCCTAACAAAATACCAATAATAAAGCTCCCTATAATATTAACGGTAAATGTAGCAAAGGGAAAGGTTCTTGTGCTGGTGACCAAAGATGTTCCATACCGCAACATAGAACCAAAAGCGCCGCCGGCACCTACAAGTAAAAAGTTATTCATTCCCATAATTTGAAGTTCCTGAAAATGTAAATTTAAAATCAACCAGCCATCCGTTTTTTATTTTTACCAGCTTCACTTTTGATGGTGATTTTTTGAAGGTATTTGAATAATTAATTATAGTTACCGAATCAGAAATATTTTGAATAGAATCTATAATGATATTTGCGTTTTTGTAGCCTTCTTTTTGCTGCGGACTTAGCTTTTTATTAAAGCTTTCCAGGCCATTAAAATATTCCATGTTAATGCTATCTGCTAATACGTATTTTTTTGCAAGATCATAATCCCCTTTAAGTGAAGCATCAATAAATTCTCTTCCGGCATCTACAGGGTCAGCACGGTAAATTGTATCTCCATCTGAATTGCATGATGCAAAAAAAATCAAGATCATAACATACGTCAAGATGTTTCTCATCATACTATCAGTTTAAACGTGTAAGGTAATTATCTTCTTTTACTAAATAAAAAAGCATTCCGTTAGATGGAATGCTTTGCACAAATTTTGACCTGATTCTATTTATGATCTTCGAGTTCTTTCAGTTTTTCTTTGTCATAAGCTTTGATGATAGCCTTTACCAGCTTATGTCTTACAACATCTTCTTCATCCAGCTCAACATGCCCGATTCCTTCAATGTTTCTTAAAATTCTTACTGATTTTTCAAGCCCGCTTTTTATTTTTGGAGGGAGATCAATCTGTGTTACATCTCCTGTAATAATCGCTTTTGCATTAGCGCCTATACGGGTTAAGAACATTTTCAACTGGAGATCAGTAGAGTTTTGTGCCTCGTCCAAAATAATAAACGCATTATCAAGAGTTCGGCCACGCATGTATGCTAGAGGTGCAATCTCAATTGTTCTCGTAGTCATATAGTACCCAAGCTTATCTGCAGGTATCATATCATCTAAGGCATCGTACAAAGGCCTTAAATACGGGTCAATTTTTTCTTTAAGATCTCCGGGTAAAAAGCCAAGATTTTCACCTGCCTCAACAGCCGGCCTGGTAAGAATTATTTTTTTTACCTGTTTGTTTTTTAAAGCCCTTACTGCCAATGCAACAGCGGTATAAGTTTTACCTGTTCCCGCAGGACCAATGGCAAACATGATATCATTTTTTTCAATTGACGTTACCATCAATTTTTGATTGGCAGTACGTGCTCTAACAGTTTTACCATTTGGGCCAAAAACAAGAATATCGTTGGGATTTCTTTCTTTAAAATTGTCTATCGTTTTCTCATCATCACCTCCGAGAATTTGTTCAAGGTAATTTTCGCTCATATGCCCGTTACGCTCAAGATATTGTACAGCAAGATTAATCTTGTCTTTAGCATCTTCAATTTGTTCAGAGGCTCCGCTGAGCTTGATTTGAGTGCCACGACTGAGGATTTTAAGGCGGGGAAACTTCTTTTTTAAGATGTCTAATTTGCCATTATTTACTCCGAAAAATTCGATTGGGTTAATGGTTTCAAGGTTGATAATTGTTTCAGTCAATTGACTTTAGATTTTAGTTATAATTACTTTTAGGTGGCTTTTAATGAATGATATCAAAGATAAAAATTGAAATCCGCATTACTAAATTAATTATAGCATTGTGGTAAAAAAAGTTAAATATTTGAATTGAATTATATACGATAGGCCAGCGATCTTGCTATTTTGGTGATGCCTAATTAAAAGATATATGGAAAAAACTAAAAAAATGAAAAGGTTGTTACAGGATTTTATAAATTGCGCTTAAGGTTGCTCCCTATAAAAAATTAGTACAGATGATTGAAAGTCTCAAGAGAACAAGGGTATTAAAGTCTATTGTATATTGTTTCATTGGTGTTTTTACTTATCCAACATTAGCCATCATCAACAAAATAAAGATTTCAGGCACTGAGCATTTGAAAGATCTTCCACGTAAAAAGGTTTTGTTTGTAAGTAATCATCAAACGTATTTTGCGGATGTAATTACATTTTTACACATTTTTTGTGCAGTAAAGTGGGGCAAGAACAACAAGCTCGGCATTCCTTATTATCTTTTAAACCCTTTTACCCGCGTGCATTACGTGGCTGCTGAAGAAACCATGAAGTCCAACTGGGTTAGCAGGCTTTTTAAATGGGCCGGTGCAATAACCGTAAAACGCATCTGGAATAAAAATACCAAAGAAGTGCAACGTGGTTTAGACCCTGGTGATACCCGCAACATTGCAAGGGCTTTAGAGAACAATTGGGTTATTACTTTTCCACAGGGAACTACAAAACCTTTTGCACAAGGCCGCAAAGGAACTGCATTTATAATAAAACACACACAGCCCGTGGTAGTACCTGTGGTGATAAGTGGATTTTCAAATGCTTTTGATAAAACCGGTTTAAAACTAAAAAAGAAAGGATCTATATTGAGTGTACAATTTAAAGAGCCGATGAAAATTAATTACAATGATAGTGTGGATTGCATTTTAGAACAGGTTATGGATGCAATAGAGCAAAGTAAAAAGTTTATAAATAAAGATAACCACCAGCTAAAAGAAAAAGAAAGCCATCCCGTAATGGAAAATCTTAAAATTGGGAGTTAAGTTTTTCTTCTTTCCAAATTTGAAATATGTATTTAAACAAACAGCGCTTTCAATTCTTCTGCATCTTCAGGTTTCATCTTTCCTCCTAAAATCAACCTTATCTGCCTCCGGCGTAAAGCACCTTCAAAAAGTCTTTTTTCTTCATCTGTTTCAGGTAGAATTTGCATTACAGGTCTTGCTTTTCCATTAGGGTCAAGCGCCACAAACGTAAAATACGCTTCGTTACTTTTATACCTGTATTGTTGAATAATGTCCTCTCCCCAAACCGTCATATGTATCTCCATGCTGGTATTAAAAGCCCTGGTAATTTTGGCTTCAATATGCACAACATTACCTAACCTGATTGGATTTGTGAATGAAATATTATCAACCGAAGCTGTAACCACTGGCGAATTGCAATGTTTAGCCGCAGACAGTGCAGCAGCAATATCCATCCAATACATTAGCCTGCCACCCATTAAGTTACCAAATGTGTTTGTATCGTTTGGCAACACTATCTCAGTCATTATGATCCTGCTATCTGAAGTCTTTTTTAAATCCATCGATAATTTTAATACAAATATAATTGAACCAAAAGCATGCTTACTCGTTTTGTGTAATTTCGTAGTTATGCCTGAACTAATTTCAGTTTAAATGTTAATGGATATATCTTTTGATAACACAGCGTTTGCATTTGAATACAAAACAGACAGGGAATTAAAACGAGCCAGGTTCCTTTTTTCATCAATGAATGTTGGTTGGTTAGTAAAACTGGGAACATGGATAACACCATGGGCTATCAAAGCCAGGCTGCCTGTTAATGGCGTAATAAAAAATACCATATTTAAACAATTTGTTGGTGGAGAAACTCTTGAAGAAACTAAGGAAGCAACCGATCTTTTAAACAAGTATAATGTACAGGCCATTTTAGATTATGGTGTAGAAGGCAAAGAAGGTGAAGATAGTTTTGAGCATGCTACAAGCCAGTTTATAAAAGTGATTAAATACGGGGCTACACAAAGCAATGTTCCTTTTATAAGTGTTAAAATAACAGCTTTTGCAAGGTTTGGCCTTTTGGAAAAGATTGATAGTTCTACTGATAAAGTAAATCTTTTTAGGTCTGGCTTAAATTTAGATTCTTTAAGCGACGACGAGAAAAATGAATTTGAAAAAGTTAGGGATCGCCTTGTAAAAATTTGTGAATCTGCTGATGAAAATAACATTGGTGTTTTAATAGATGCCGAAGAAACGTCGATACAACAACCTGTTGATGCATTAACAATGCAGATGATGAGAATCTACAACAAACAAAAAGCTGTGGTTTACAATACTATCCAGCTTTACAGGCACGACAGGTTAGCATTTTTAAAAGAAAGCTTTGAGCAGGCGAAGGAACAACAATTTATGCCTGGCGTAAAATTAGTGCGTGGAGCTTATATGGAAAAAGAAAGAAAGCGTGCTGAAGAATTAAATCTTCCGTCGCCAATACAGCCTGATAAGGCAGCCACAGACAATGACTATAATGCGGCCCTGGAGTTCTGTATTGAAAATTTGAAAGATCTGTTTGTTATAGTCGCTTCTCATAATGAGTTTAGCAATTTGCATGCTGCCGGATTATTGCAGAAATATTTTAACGCGTTTAATCATCCACATGCGCACTTTTCCCAGTTGTATGGAATGAGTGATAATATTACTTTTAATCTTGCTAAAGCCGGATGCTCAGTAAGCAAATATTTACCTTTCGGGCCCATTAAAGATGTTATTCCTTATTTAATGAGAAGAGCCCAGGAAAATTCTTCTTTAAGCGGACAGACGGGACGTGAATTGAGCCTTATCAAAAAAGAATTGAAAAGGAGATCGATAAAATAAATCACGCTATTGAAGATTTACGATCCTGTTTTCTGCAATTACAAAAACTTTGTCTGTTACTTTAGGTTTTATTTTTGAAAGCCCTGTAAAGCGGCTAAATGCAGGAAGTATAGCATGATCTTTTGCGAAGTAAAAACAAGGGAAATGAAGTTCCTGTTTTCCTGTTCCGCTTACTCTTACACCCGGGTGTACGTGGCCGGAAAATGTGAACATCTTTTTAGAAGGAATAATTGCATTGCAGCTTTTTTCAATATCATGGGTAAAGCAAAATTCGTTTATTGATAAAGCTTGTTCAGTAAGCTCTATGTCTGCATCTTTATAAAATTTTTTGGCGAGTATATCATGATTGCCGGGAATTAAACAGATACTTAATTCGGCAACATCGTTTCTCCATTTCAGGAACATGTCAATTTCTTTGTTAGCATCACTATGAAAAAAATCTCCAACAATCAATAGTTTAAGAGGGTTAAAATATTGTATGAGAGTAAATAATCTTTGCAAATCTTCTTTAAAAATATTTTGCGGGATAGCTATTCCTGATTTTCTAAAGTGCCCCGATTTGCCAAAATGCAGATCAGAAAGTATCAACGCTTTTTGATCTTCCCAAAAGATAGAACGCTCTGCAGAAAGCCAAAGTGTTTGTGTATTAAGAGTAAATTTATAAGGAGCTAACAAAGGTTATTGTTTCGTGGTTTGACTTATGCAATTTTACATTGTTTGTAAATTGTTTTAATATTAGCGTGCCTCGGAAAGATTATTTATCTAACTGCATCTGCATCTTTTTAATCCTGTCTTCGAGTTTTTCAGAGGAAAGATTTTCTCTCATACTGTCAACCTTTATTGGAAAGCAAAAAGGCGTTAACCTGTTGGGAAATGTAATAATAATATTTCCTTTTTGAATTCGTTCAAGCATATTTCTAAGCCTTGCTTCTTCCATTTGTTGCTCCATCACTTCGTTATAAGATTGTTTAAGCAACAGGTTATTTTTATCATATTCTGCAAACACATTAAAAAGCAGCGAGGCCGATGCCTGCAGGTGCCTGGCCTTTTTTTGTTCTCCCGGAAAGCCCTGGAATATCAATCCACCAATCACCGCAATGTCCCTGAATTTTCTTCGTGCCATTTCAGTGCTGTTCATGCTCCTTTGAATATCATTAAATAAATTATCTGGTGTAAACAAATCATACACATTTGTATCATCAACAGGTATTGGCTGGTCGCTAAGTAATTCAAAGCCATAATCATTCATTGCAAGAGAAAAACTTATGGGTATTATTTTACCTATGCGGTAAGCCAACACTGCGGCCATGGCTTCATGCACTAACCTTCCCTCGAATGGAAATACAAACAAATGATACCCATCTTTTGTTTCAATTTGCTCAACAAGTAGTTCATTTTCTTTTGGTATGTGAGATAAATATTCCTGTAGTTGAAACAGAGGTTTCAAAACTTCCAGTTCTATATCTTTTTTAATTTTTGATTTTTCATTTTTAATCAGATCGTCTGCCTCTTCAAATTTCTTTCTCAACATAAAGCCCAGGTTAGCTGAAAGCGGCATTCTTCCTCCCTGCCAGCTTGGAACCATAGATTTTTTTGCATTTGATCTTCTAACCAAAACGGTCATATCTTTTATCATAACAAATTCCAATTGCCTTCCGGCTAACGTAAATACATTGCCAGCTTCCAGCCTTGAAATAAAAAATTCTTCAATAACGCCAATAAATCCACCACTTATAAACTTCACTTTCATCATCGGGTCACTTACAATAGTACCTATATGCATTCTATGACGCATTGCCACACGGCGGTTATTTATTTTGTAAGTTCCTTCAATTATTTCAATTTTTTTAAA
>CAXSEB010000002.1:0-2916 GCA_964235805.1 uncultured Chitinophagaceae bacterium
TCTATCATCATAATGCCCTAATCGAAAGAGCCAGTAACGACAGCCTTCTTCATCTTCCACGCAATAGTAATCTCTGTGCTGTCCATCCTGAAGCCACCATTCCTGTTCTATACGTTCGGGGCCATCTGCCTTTATCACTCTATGCAATTTTCCTTTGTATCGAAAGTTCATCGGCGGATAATCAGGAATAATTGCGGTTACATCAATTTGTTCAGGCTTAGGTAATAACTGTAAAGGTCTTGGCCTGTCGAGCTTCCATGTTGCCTGTACTTTTTCATTTATGGATGATGCGGGTTTAAAAGAACGCTCAGGCCAGTAATGTTCATCAGGTATGTAACGATAAATATTATTTTCTCCTATCTTTCCTGCTAAACGATCCAATAGTTCAGCTAAACGAATGTCATCAAGGCCACCATTGTTCTCCCATAATTTTTCCTGAACCGGTGATGCATCTTCTACTTTTGAAGCTTCGAGTGTAAAGAGTTCTATTCCCATTGCAGGTTCTATAGTGCCTAATTTATTTTCAAATAATTTAAAAACATGGTTGCTGTTACTGGAAGGATGGTTAGTTCCAATGTCTATCTTTTCAATTTTGCCATCAACACGATAACATTTAAATAAGGCAGTACGTAACCCTTTTTCTTGTTGCTCAAGACTAAGGCATAAAGCATCCAGCAATCGTTGTAATGCAATCTCAATTCCCGTAAGTGTTACTATTGGCTCTAAGCAAGGCAACCATTCCTGGTACGGTTCAATTGGCTGTACGGGAATTATGATTTCTTCTTCATAACCTAATGCTTGGTCTAAACGCTGTAGAAAGTGCTGGCCAAAACGCCGGCGTAATGCAGTACGCGGCATACTAATAAAATCTTTTATTTGCCGTAGGCCAAGTTTATTTAACCGTTCCAATGTTTCTAAATCAAGGCGGAGAGCCGCTGTTGGCAATGAAAGTAGTGCGGCTGTTTGTCGACCATTTTCAACAATATTGTCATTCTTTCCAAAGTGTGCAATCGCCCATGCAGCGCCAATTGTATTAGCCATTCCCCCCCGGGCATCATAACCAAAATCTTTTAGTCGTTTAATAATATCAGCTAAATATTTTTGCTCATCTCCCCAAAGATGAGCGCAGCCTGTTACATCAACGTTTATTCCATCAGGCAAATCAATGGCGACAAAAGGTGAATAACGGATACACCATCCAGCTATGCCTTTAAGTGATTTATTTGGGAGTTCGGGCTTATCATCCATCACCTGCAAAGATGGAATGATGGCTCTTGCATCAGCGAGTACCATGCCTGTATTAACGCCTTGTTTTTGAGCCAAGGCATTTACCGCTGTTACGATCATTCGTCCATGATCTGGTAAGGTTAGTACAAATGGTACATTTTTCAATGCTGGCTGCCGACGGATGAACCAATCCGTTTTCAGTGAACGAAACCATATCGTAACAAATCGCTTAGGCATGTCATCCCGTTTTCTTTTTCTGTTCTAAAGCAATTGCAGCAATCCTTGAAATATGTTTAAAGCGGCCTTCGGAAAATTCTATCTCCCAGGTTCCGGGTTTACCGTTCCTTACTTTTAATAACTCTACGTTCCATCGTGGAAAGCCTACACCAGGCAAATCATCTGCTAATTCACTTGGCAACGGGCTTATTTTCCAGCGGGTAACACATGCAGTTGTATTTAAATTTTTAGGATTGTTGCGAAGAACAAAACCGGTAACCCTGCTTTGCTCAACAGCTAATTGCAAGCGTCTTGAATTAATGAAACTTAATTCCTTCATCTCTGCAACAACTGCTGCAATGCTATCACATTTAAGCGCTTCTTCCATTGCCCAAAGAATTTCTTTTTCTTTTTGGAGATGAATGAAAATCATTCTTTCGGGCGCAATACCAAATGATTTAAGAGCAGGAGGAAATACTGTTTTAGAAGAACTTATCCAGATACATGATCCTCCACGATTTATAACAGAAGCAAGTATGCCTGAAATAAAGCCAGCCGTCGATGCATTTGTTTCATCTCCTATAAAAATAAATTCATGTACTGCACCTAAAGGAAATTGAGCATTGGGAAATGCATTAGTCATTGCATACGGAAGTACATTAGATGCACCAGGTCTTAATATTCTTTTGATCCCTTGTAAAGGAAGAATGTCCTTTTGCAATTGAGCAATTAATGCTGCTTTTGTTGAGGTTATTAATGGGGGGCTTTCGATCATCCTTTCTTAATCTTAACACTAAATTACTAAAAAATTTAGTAAAAATGTTGAGATGTTAATAGAAGGTAGCGTTACAGTTGCAATTAATTAATCGAATTACTTACTTGAATAGGTATTGATTATACCGCTTTCAAATAAGAGCCAAGCATCTGTTTCTTAAATAATCTTGCTGAATCCAACCCGTCAATGTTTATGTACCTTAAAAACGCTTTTTCTGTTTTATGGCCTGTGATTGGCATTATCACATGAAAGGAAATTCCACGCAGTCCAGCATTGGTTGCAAATGATCTTCTTGCCGTATGGTTAGTTATTAATTGATATTTCGGAATAGCCTTAGAAACTCGAACACCGTTAACAGTCTCCGTAATACTAATTTCTTTTTTTAGAATATCCAACATTCCTGCGGCCTCTTTGATATATTCATTAGCTTTTTGATCTGAAATTGATTTTGGAAAATACGACCCCGTTTCAGAAAGATATTTGTTTAGTAGAGGTTTAATTTTCTCATTAATTGGAATTGTAACTGGCTTCTCCGTTTTCTTCATTTCTATTTCAATGAATTGTCCATCTATATGACTAACAACATGTTCCTTTCGCAGTCTTTTTAAATCTGAAATTCTTAATGCAGTATTACACCCAATAATGAACATATCTCGCACCTTTTCTAATCGTTTATTCTCGCTTAAATCCAAATACAT
>CAXSEB010000002.1:2926-26842 GCA_964235805.1 uncultured Chitinophagaceae bacterium
ATTTCTTCTTCCGTCAAAGTTATATTGTAGACTTTCTCATGAATAACTTGGAACGCTTTAGACCGAAAGCTATCGTTATCTGTTAACCTTCTTTCCAGTGCTACACCCATAAAACTCTTAATATTAGTTAGATGTTTGCCAACCGTGTTTATTTTAAGGCTTTTTTCTGTTCCGTCACTTTTATATTCTTTTGTCAAAAAATAAACGAACCGCTTGTGAAAGATTGTATTAATGTCTTGAAAGTCTAATTTCATAGACTTTTGTTTTGCATACTGCTTTAGAAGATTAAAAGTTTGTTCATAACTTCTAACTGTGACTATAGATACCGGCTTCCCTGAACTTAAGTTTAGGTGTTTTCCCTGTTTGGCATCTTGGATAAACGTTTCTATAAAATCGAAGAGTCGTTCAGGCTTCTCATCCGGTGCAAAACCTCTTTTAAGCTTAACCAAATCTCTTAAGGTATCAACGGCTGGATCTTTACAATGGTCGTTTTTAAACCGACGGTAAGAATCTAAAATGCAAGCTTCTATCGCATCTAACGTTGAATTCACTTCTGCGTACATAGGAAATGACTTTGTTTCCTTAACTCTCTTCATGTTCTTATTCCAAAATTTCGTAGGTATTGACAATTTTTTCTCGTAGTAGTAAAATTGAGAGTTTGAAAAACAAAAAATAGCCTTAATTGGACTATGCTCTTTTTTAGGATTTTTTAAGACAAAGTTTACCCCTTTGTTAGTTCTACTCATTTCAAAATTTCCTCAAATATAGCCAAAACTTAATAGGGGCAAGAATAGGGGCAAGAAATAATTTAATCTGATTGAATTCCCTTTATTTACAATTGCTTTAAATCCTCATTGGGAGCTGATTCTACAGTTAAATAGAAGTAAATAAAAGAAAATGAAAAAAAGAAGTTCGAGTACGCCCCACACCACATAGAACTTATTAATTATTGCAACACTAGTTGTTCTATTCTCTGAAGTGCTAATCACTGTTTACTTCCTCTAATTCCAACCTTCTACTGGTATACAATGACTAATTTGGGATGTTTAGCTGCATTTGCATAAAAACTTGAACAGAATTGCCTTATCGTATAAAGATCTTCATGCTGAAGGTTCAGCATAAAACCATAGTTGTTCCCTTTATACATTTTATCAACTAATGGCTTAACATCAATATCTATCAGATCTAAAAATGGCTCACTTGTGTGTGGTATAAGAATTTGATCTGTAGTTGTTGTTGCTGGCTGATCCTGCCAAGTAGCAGTTGTTCCATTCCAGTCGCTAATTATACGCCGGATATACATTGAATTGTCAGAACCTGAATTTGCCCGTATTTGATCACCATTAGTTGGATCTGGAATTGAATAAAGGCTAAGTTTAGCAGATATAATTGTTGCATCGGATGCAATTCCGCTTAAATCAAATTTAAACGCTCCCCTGATATAACCTGTGACGCCACCAAAAGTCCAAACACCTGCATCTAAATCTTTGTCATGAGAACTTCCATCTTCGCTCCCTATTACTGCAAAATTTTTCTCATTTTCTGTGCTATTTAACGGCTGTAAAACAATGGTTTGCTCGGGCGATGGCATAACAATCACTGATGTGGTGTCAATTCCGGTTAACCCGGCATCATCTGTTACTCTTAATTGGAAGATATAAGTTCCTGCAACCATTTGACTTACAGCAGTTGATGCAGAAGCAGGTTGTGCAATAGAAGGGACATTAGGGCCAGATACAAGGCTCCATAAATATCCAACTATTGTACCTCTTGCAGAAGTGCCGGAACCGCTTAATGTAACGGTACTAACTTTCAATTGAATAGTCTGGGAATTTCCTGCATTTGCAACAGGAGGTGTCCTAACATCTTTGTCCTTTTGACATGCTGTAAAAGTAAATCCAAGAAAAATTAAGGCTAAAAATAAGTGCTTTTGTTTCATAGAGGCGCTTTATATTCCACAAAATACGCTTCTTTTTACAATACGCAAACAAATGCACTACAGAGGAATATCGCTTTTAAAGGTTGCACGTACCTTTAACTATGAGAAGAACCACCTGTGAGCTCAGAAGCTTTAATAGTTTCACTGATATTACTATATTGCTTTGCTAGTTCTTTAATTTCTTCTTCTGTTTTTTCTTCTACGTTTATCATTTGATTATTGGCTTTCTCATGTGCTGATACCAATTCATTAATTTTAAGATGTAAAGCAGCAGAAAATCTGTTTACAGATTTTTGGATTATGAAAATGCTTAGAAAAGTAACAGTAAAGATTACATCCATTATTGTTTTATTACCTGGCTGCTCATAAACTCTTTTATCGGTAAAATACAAGCCTACTAAAACAAGCGCTACAATAAACGTGATAGAATTGCCTAAAAGACGGGTAGCCACCATGCTAAATTTCTCAAAAATGTTTTCTATCTTTTTATAAACAATTTTCATTGATTTCCTGAATTTGGTTTCAACAGGCTAATTTGTATAGGAGTCTTATCTGCCAAAATCATCAGTTATTCTTACTATATCTTCCTCGTCACTTGGGTTATTTCTATCTGTATGCTGCCATATTTCCGCTATAATACCCCAATTTTCCAATCCAACTAAACGATGGCGTTCACCTTTCTTCAAGTTGATTATATCACCCCTACTATAGTTTTGTATTTCGTTTTCATCATCGTTATCGCTTATAATAACGCCTACACTTCCAAATATTACTTTCCAAATTTCAGCTCTGCGATGGTGATATTGCCAACTTAACCTCTTATCTGCCTCTACAATCAATATTTTGGGACTTAGTTTGTTTCCTGCTAAAATTTCGTCTTTATTAAGAGAAGGAAAATAAATATCTATGAACTTTCCCGAGGTACTCTCATCAATCACAAAAAAACCTCCCCATGGCCGGGCTTCTTCATTTATTATAGGGAAACTATGGCTGGTTAATTCGTTGCGTGTATTATTAAAAACTTCTACTTTAGAAGTAGTTGGAGATAGATTAAGATTCATAAAAGGATATTTGGTAAATACAGCTAAGGTATGAATAATTAGCGACCCATGTAAACCATGAGAATCTGGATATCACTTGGGTTTACGCCACTTATCCTACTTGCTTGTCCAAGGGTTCGGGGTCGTATACGCTCGAACTTTTGACGGGCCTCATTAGATAAAGCTGATAATTTATCATAGTTAAAGCTATTCGGAATTATTTGGTTTTCAAGAGAGCTCATTTGTGCAACAAGTTGGTTTTCTTTTCTTAGATAAACTTCGTATTTCAAGGTAATTTCAGCTTGTTCTAAGGCTTGCAAAGAAAACTTAGAAAGTAGGTTAGTTAATTCTAAACTGGCTTTGATTAAGCCTGCGACAGTTATCTGGGGCCGAAGCAATAACTGTGAAGCTTTTTGTTTGTGGCTTAACTCGGCAGTATTTATAGCTAATAGATAATCATTAACCTGATCTGGCAAAAAATTAAAATTAGATAATATGTTTATTATCTCTTCTACATCATGAATTTTTCTTAATACATTATCCATTCTTGCTTGAGAAGCAAGTCCTATCCTGTAACTTTTTTCCGTTAACCTGATGTCTGCATTATCTTGGCGCAATAATGTTCTGTACTCTGCCCGGCTAGTAAACATCCTGTATGGTTCATCGGTACCTTTATTTACAAGATCATCGATCAACACTCCAATGTAAGCCTCGTTTCTTTTAAGAATAAAGGCAGGTTGGCCCTGAATTTTAAGATGTGCATTTATTCCAGCAATTAATCCCTGGCATGCTGCTTCTTCATAGCCAGTAGTTCCATTTATCTGCCCGGCAAAAAACAGGTTGTCTATCCGCTTTGTTTCTAATGTTAGCTTTAACTGGGTTGGTGGAAAATAGTCATACTCAATTGCGTAGCCAGGTCTTAGCATTTTACAGTTTCCGAACCCAGGTATCTTTGTAAGAGCTTGATACTGAATTAGTTCCGGCAGAGACGACGAGAACCCGTTAACGTAAACCTCAGAAGTTTTCCATCCTTCCGGCTCCACAAAAAGTTGATGACGATCTCTTTCAGCAAACCGGTTTATTTTATCTTCAATACTTGGACAATACCTGGGTCCGACCCCTTTAATTCTTCCTTGAAACATGGGACTATCTTCAAAACCCTTTTTTAAGATTTCATGAACTTCATTGTTAGTATAAGCTATCCAACAATCCTTCTGAAGTGACGACTTTTCAGTTTCAAGGAATGAGAAGCCAATTACTTCTTCATCTCCCTTTTGGACTTCCATTTTAGAATAATCTAGCGATCGTCCATCCAACCTTGGCGGTGTACCCGTTTTTAGCCTTTCACTTTTAAACCCCCAAGTCTGGAGTTGTTCCGTTATTCCAACGGAACTTTTTTCGGCTATTCTTCCTCCATCAAAATTCTTAGTGCCTATGTGGATAATGCCGTTTAAGAAAGTGCCATTAGTTAGTACCACTACTTTGGAAAATATTGAATGCCCCATGGAGGTTTTGACTCCCCTTATCTCGTTTTCGACTTTAAGCAGCTCAAGCACACTGTCTTGATAAAAATCAAGATTTGAGATCGCCTCTAAACTCTCCCTCCAACTAATTGAAAACAAGGTTCGATCGCATTGAGCTCTTGGGCTCCACATAGCCGGCCCTTTACTTTTGTTAAGCATTCTAAACTGAATAGTAGTTCTATCAGTTATAATTCCGCTTAAACCGCCCAAACTGTCAATTTCTCTTAAAATTTGGCCTTTAGCAACTCCACCCATTGCAGGGTTACAACTCATCTGCCCTATTGTCTGCAAATTCATAGTAATAAGCAACACTTTACTCCCCAAATTTGCTGCTGCTGCAGCCGCTTCGCAGCCAGCATGACCAGCACCAACAACTATCAGGTCATATTTTTTAAACATTCTACAAAAATAAACAGCAAGTATTTATTTCCCTGTTGTTTCACGTGAAACCTTTTTATCAAACGTTTCAAAAAGATATAGAAGATTATCTTCTTCCCTCGTCATTTTGGATTTATCTTCTTCCGTAACATCGTTGAATCCTATTAAATGAAGTATCCCATGAAAAATCACTCTTAATAGTTCGTTATTTGCGGACACAATAAACATATCAGAATTTATTTTGACCCTTTCAATGCTAATATATATTTCTGCTTCAACTATATTCTCTGAGCAATTGAGTGGAAAAGTCAAGATATCAGTGTAGAAATCATGGCCGAGAGAGCTTTGGTTAAGCTTTAGCAAATAAGTATCAGAACAAAACACAAAATCTATACGCCGGATAGCATACCCTTTTTGATTAAGATGGTTCGATATGAAAGTCTTTAAACATCTTGCTTGCTGAACACGTAGCCCTTTTTGCAAATAATGGAAAAAAATATTACTGGTCTTTCTTTTTTTACTTTCCAAGATCGTAAGTAAGATTATATATACTAAGGTACTTTTACTAACGATGAATAAAAGACTGTCAGAAATTGATAGAGGTAAGAAAGCATTGATTCTTGATTTTGAACAAGATGAGATTGTGCTTAAGCTTATGGAAATGGGTTGCATGCCGGGAGAGATAGTAACAATTGAAAAAAAAGCGCCCTGGGGAGATCCAATTTCCATCACAATTGCCGGCTATCAACTTAGTCTAAGGTTAAATGAAGCAGATAAGATATTCGTAGAGGAGCTGTAATTGCATGATAATCAATTCTTTATGAAAGTAGGTTTGTACTTTGGATCTTTTAATCCAATTCATGTTGGCCATTTAATAATTGCCAACTATATAGTATCACTTAAGATTGTTGATCAACTTTGGTTTGTATTATCTCCACAAAATCCTTTGAAAACTGGCAGCAATCTTTTAAATGAGTATCACAGGCAATTTCTTTTGCAAAGTGCAATTGAGGGAGAAAAAAATTTAAGATGTTCTACCATAGAATTCCAGCTACCTAAACCTTCCTACACAATTGATACACTTGCTTATTTAGAAGAGAACTACCCAGGGCACAACTTCTCAATTATTATGGGAAGTGACAGTTTTCAAAATATAAGTAAGTGGAAAAATAGCCAATTGCTTGTAAGTAAATATCCATTCTTGATCTATATAAGGCCTGGCTTTGATGTAAAAAACAATGTAGGGGTAAATGTTGAAATAGTTAAAGCTCCGTTATTAGACATTTCATCAACCATTATAAGAGAAAGAATTAAAAATGGCATATCTGTTCGATTTTTTGTGCCTGACGTTGTGCATGAGGAAATTGTAAAAAATCATTACTATAAAACAGGCCCGTTTGAAATAGCCAACCTAAAAGCAAACAGCCGATAACTATAAAAGGGGATCGTATCCTGGTAAAAGTAAGTAATGCAAATGTTCCTATTATTACTCCGATATTTAAAAAGCTAACCGTTCGTAATTCTGTTATAGAAATGTCTTTAAGCAAGTATAGCGAAGCTGAGCACATTATACCAACTACTGCGGCATTTATGCCTTCAAGTGCCCGGAACACCACGACATATTTTTTCAAATTATGCCATACAGGATAAAAAAACAATACTAAAAATGCACTCGGCAAAAAGATGGCTACTGTGCCAATTATACAACCCAGCAGTTGCATTTGTTTACCGTCTGCCCGCATAATCATACCTCCTGTATAAGTGGCCACAGAGAACACCGGTCCCGGGATTGCCCGTACCATTCCTGAGCCTGTAAGAAATTCTTCTTTTGTCATATACCTGGTTTTCTCCCTAACAACATATTGTTCATACATCATAGGCATTAACACATCTCCGCCACCAAATACCAGACTTCCAAAACGGTAAAAGTTCTCAAATAAATTATATGCCTTTCTTTCTTTCCAGGCATGGGTTCTCGCAATCTCGCTAAAAACGCCGGCAATGATAAACAGAGCAAAAAAGAGCCATATATTGGTCCATTTGATCTGTCGTGGTTTAATATTTTCCTTCTTTGGAAAGCGCTTGCTGCTGAAGTTTGTAACAATACCCCCTAATAAAATCAAAGTCGGAAACACCCAAGGTGTTTTAAACAAAATAAACGTTGTTATTAAGGCAACTAACATAATAACTGTGGTTATAATGTTAGTTATAGATATTTTATATGCTTTAATTGCTGCAAAAGCTAAAAAACCAACGGCCATTGGCTGAATAAACTTGAAAAAATTAAGACTAATCCCGTTAAGGTGAAGATAGTGAAGCAAGAAAGAGAATGCTCCCATTAGTATCGTTGCAGGTAAGATCCATATTATTAAAGTGAGCAGCGCTAGAGGAACACCACCTCTTTTATATCCGATAAGAGTAAGCGTTTGCGTCGACGATGCTCCCGGCAGAAGTTGACAAAACCCAACATAATCCATCAGCTCTTCTTTGGTTACATCTCTTCTTCTTTCAACGAATGTCTTCATCATCATTCCAAAGTGGCCCTGCGGACCTCCAAAGGCGGATATGCTATGTAAGAAAACTGCTTTAAGGAATGGAATATGGCGAAGCATATTTTAATGCCGTTTCTTTTTCTCGTTTAGGTTACTACTCTTAGTTATATAAAGAAAAGCTTTTTTTTAAATTAGTAACTTGCTTAATTGAAATATAGTCTTATCCAATACTTTTAAAAGCAATTATTTTAATATATACAGCGGAATGGCCTATCGTTTGATAACTTCTTGGATGATTCTTAACCTAAAACTTTAATTATGAAAAAAATTAGTAATGCTATTTTACTGTTATCTGCCTGCTATTTAATGCATGCTTGTAATGACAGCAGTTCTTCAAAAACAGACAGCTCTACAACTACCGATTCTGCTACTTCTGGCATGAGTTCCTCAACATCAACAGCAGATACTGGCTCATCTGGCAAAATGATGGATACTTCCAGCTCAACAAGCAGAATGAGCGATACCTCCGCAAATGCTTCTTCCACCACAAATATGAATGGACAAAAGCCGGATAAGATGACAACAGATTTTATGATGAAGGCAGCAAGTGGTGGTATGATGGAAGTTCAACTTGGCCAGGTTGCGCAAGATAAAGCTAAAAGTCAACGGGTAAAAGATTTTGGAAGTATGCTCGTAGCAGATCATACACAAGCAAACGATGAATTAAAAAGTATTGCTTCTTCCAAAGGTATTATGATACCTGCAGCTTTGATGCCCGCTCATCAAAAACATGTTGATATGCTAAAAATGAAATCAGGAGCTGATTTCGACAAGGCTTATATGAATATGATGCTTGAAGATCATAAGAAAGATATAGCAGATTTCAAAAAAGCTTCACAATCTTCAACTGATGCTGACATCAAAAATTTTGCTTCTAAAACGTTACCTGTTTTACAAAAGCACCTAGATTCTGCCCAGGCTATTCACGGAAAGATGTAATGATGTCGTTGTAATAAATGTCGTGTAAAAGAGGAACGAAATATTTCGTTCCTCTTTTTTTATAAGCCATACCTGTGACTGATTTCAAGCATCCGCTCAATTGGCTTTCTTGCGGCAATCAGTAATTGTTCATCCATTAAAATTTGAGGTTCTTCATATTCCATACACAAGTATAGTTTTTCTAAAGTATTTAATTTCATATAAGGGCAATCGTTACATGCACAAATATTATCCGGCGGTGCCGGGATAAAAACTTTTTCTGGAGATTGAATTTGCATTTGATGAAGAATGCCTGTTTCAGTGGCTACAATAAATTCTTTTGCATCATTTACCATTGTATATTTTAAAAGAGAAGTTGTGCTGCCGATAAAATCTGCTACTCTAAGGATTGGGTCTTCACATTCAGGATGAGCAATAACCATAGCTTTAGGATGACGGACCTTTAACCTCGTTATTTTTTCCAGGCTAAAAATTTCATGCACTATACAGGCGCCATTCCATAGTAACATATCCCGACCTGTTTTTTTGTTTAAGTAAGCGCCTAGATTTTTATCGGGAGCGAATATTATTTTCTCATTTTGAGGCAGGCTTTCAATAATTTTTTCAGCGTTTGATGAAGTGCAGATAATGTCGCTTAAAGCCTTCATGCCAGCTGAGCAATTAATGTAAGTTATTACCACATGATCAGGGTGTTTATCTTTAAATTGTTTGAAAAGCTCCGGCGGGGCAGAATCACTTAGCGAACAACCGGCTTTAAGATCAGGTAAAAGAACTTTTTTATTTGGATTTAGAATCTTAGCTGTCTCTGCCATAAAATGAACCCCGGCAAAAACAATAATATCAGCTTTAGTTTTTTCAGCTTGCTGTGCAAGGCCCAAGCTGTCCCCGATAAAATCAGCCACATCCTGAATGTCAGGTTCCTGGTAATAGTGCGCAAGTATAATTGCATTTTTTTCCTTTTTTAATCTTTCTATTTCTGAAAACAAATCTAAATTAACGTCCAGATCAATATCTAAAAAACCTTTTTTATTCAAATTCGCTTTTGCTTCATTTATGTTAGTATCTATCATAGTATTTAATATTAATACTTCTTTTTATAAAAAGTATATTACTATTAGGGATGTTAATTTGAGGATAACCCGCCAATTAAGAATGACGCAAAATTAAAAAATTTTATTTATCAACGCTGTTCAACATTTTATACACGCTCTTAATGTAATGGGCAAGTCGTTGTAATAATCCCTGTTATAAACAGTAGGTGGATTAAAAAATGTGGGGAAAGTAAAATCTGGCTTTTTATTATTTTTTTTGTGAATTAGAGATGATAAAAATGTAAACAAGAGAATAAGTCAACAGACTTCCTGGTACCAAAGAAAAAATTCTGTCATAATACACACAATTATTTTAAAAAAATGTTCTCTTGTTAACAGGATAAAAATATTCTCCACAGCTGTTGTTAAGAGTTATTTTTTTTAGAATGAAGGATTATAATTACATCATAAAAGTCAGTTCATTAATATTAGGCTTTTGAACTACATCATCTGATAGAACCAGCGTTTTTTTTCATAATTATTTACAGTATTTTTGCCATCCTCTTTTTAAAAATAGAGGACACACAATTAATATGTCGATTATACAAACCATACGTGATAAAGGAGCAGCAATAGTTATAGGCGTAATTGCATTAAGCCTTGTAGGTTTTTTACTTATGGATGCCAGAAGCGGAGCAGCAAAAGGCTTGTTTGGGGGCAATAATACAACAATAGGAAGTGTAAACGGAAGTGAAATCGAATTAAATGAATTCAATAGTAAAGTTAAAGCCGCAGAGCAACAATACCAAAGCCCCAACAGGCAACAATTAATGCAAAATGTTTGGGATCAAATTACCGGAGAAAAGATTGTAACGGAACAATTTGATAAACTTGGTTTGAGTTTTACGCCCCAGGAGTTAAGTGCAACAATTTTGAGTGAAGATGCTCCACAACAATTGAAGCAGGCATTTACTGATCCGCAAACCGGTCAATATGATATTGAAAAAGCAAGGCAGTGGTTAAAGGAAACAAAAAAAAGTAAAAATGAGGAACAACGGGAGGCTGTCAATTCACAACTTATTAAGCCTTTAAGATTAAGTAGTTTGTATTCTAAATACACCTCCATGTTAGCTGGCAGCGTTTATATACCTGCATGGATGGTCGCAAAAGAAACAGAAGAAAATAAAACATTTGCAAACATCTCTTATGTGGCCGTGCCTTATAGTGATATAAGCGATTCGGCGGTTAAGGTAGCCGATGATGACATTAAGGATTACCTCAATAATAACAAGTTAAAGTATAAGCAAGAGGCGGGTAGAATGATTTCCTTTGTATCTTTTAGTGCCACGCCTAATTCAAAAGATAGTATCATGGCAAAAGGAACTGTTTTATCGCTTAAAAATAATTTTGTCTCTGATACCAACCCCAAAGCATTTGTTTCGCGGAACTTATCAGCGACAAATTTCTTCGACGGGTATATTCCAAAATCAAAGATGCAGGTGCCATTTAAAGATTCAATTCTCACTGTTCCTGACGGAAGTGTTTATGGTCCTTACCTTGATGGAGCAAATTATGTTTTAGCAAAAAAAATATTAACGAAAATATTACCAGATAGCATAAAGTGCCGTCATATCTTAATTGGAACTACTGATCCGCAAACCGGGCAGCCGATTATAGAAGATTCCGTGGCAAAGCAAAAGATAGATAGTGTTGAAGCAGCAATAAGAGGTGGAGCGGACTTTAATGAGTTGGAAGCAAAATATTCTACGGATAAAGCTGCACATGCAGAAAAAGGGGTTATGACTTTTGACCTTGCTGGTATTCAAGGTGAAAACTTTGCTAAGGAGTTTGGAGATTTTTTGCTGAATGAAAATGGAGAAACTAAAAAGGTTGTAAAGACGCAATTCGGATGGCATTACATTGAGATATTGGAAAAGAAGAATCCGGAGCCGGCTTACAAAATCGCTTACATGGCAAAAGAAATTATCCCAAGCGAAGAAACGATTAATGCTGCCAATGCAGCAGCTACAAAGCTTTCCGGCATGGCGAGGGATGAAAAAGCTTTTGAAAAATATACTAAAGACAACGGACTTAATAAAATATCGCTGCCAACCGTTGTTAAAGAGAACGATTATATGCTCGGAGGTTTGCAAGATGCACGGCAAATAGTTAAGTGGGCATTTGATGCTAAAGAAGGAGAGGTGTCTGAACCTTTTAGTTTAAAAGACCAGTTTGTTGTTGCTGTGGTTTCTAAAAAAGTTGCAGAAGGACTTCCGGACGTAAAAACCGCAAGACCAATGGTTGAAACCTTAGTAAGAAACAAGAAGAAGGCAAGTGAAATAATCAGGAAACTAAATAAGCCGGCGACTTTGGAAAATGCTGCAGCAATCTACAAAAAAAATGTGCTTACCACAGGAACCGATTCTACTTTAACCTTCAATGCCCTTATTATTAATGGTGTAGGTAATGAGCCTAAAATTGCCGGCGCTTCGTTTAACAAAGAATACGCAAAAAAGATTTCCCCACCGTTAGAGGGAAACACCGGGGTTTTCGTAATTAAAGTAAACAGTGTTAGTTCAAAACCTGCAGATCCAGCTATTGTTGCAACCCAGGTAAAATCAGCAAGAATGATGGAGATGATACAAGGGAATCAGCAAAAGCAAGGTATTTTAGGAAGTTCCTTCAATGCGTTGAAAAAAATTGCCGATATAAAAGATAATCGCAATAAATTTTTTTAAAAGATCGGGTCTGTTGATTCGCTACAACTTCCGTTAATTAACCATTAAGTGCTTTGATATAGTACTAAATTTGTATAATAAGCATGAATTATGCAAGAGATAATTATCAATAAAGTGGCAGAAAGCGGTTTAGTAACAATTGATCTTGAAGAATATTATCCAAAGGAACAAACTGTTATGTTTGATTTGAAGGGCTACTTATTTATGGGGTTGATCTTAAAAGAAAAGGATTTTAGAGAGGCCTTAAGAAGTACTGATTGGAGTATTTATCAAGACAAAAATGTTTATATAACTTGCACTGCAGATGCGATTATACCCATGTGGGCCAATATGCTTGTGGTATCTTATTTACAACCTGTGGCCGTTGATGTGATACATGGAGATGAGACTGATATGCATAAGCATTTGTTTATGAAGAATCTTAATAAAGTAGAGCCAAACGATTTTACAGATAAGAGAGTGGTAATAAAAGGTTGTGGTGAAAAGGCGATACCTGAAATAGCCTATGCTGAAATCACCAGGATTTTAAGACCAGTGGTTAAAAGTTTAATGTATGGAGAACCATGCAGTACGGTACCAGTATATAAAAAAAGCAAAGCGCCGTCTGTACTGTAGCGGAAATTAGGCGGTTAGATATTACATATTTTAAAACCACCCTTTTCTTTTAAATAAAAATAGCATCCATATCGGGATTGCCAGCATTAGGCCTACTGCTATAAAAAACCCGTATTGGTTATGCAGCCATGGTATTTTTTGAAAATTCATCCCGAAAATTCCTCCTATAACTGTAGCAGGAGCAAGTAAACAGGTAACTACTGCCATAACCTTCATCACTTCATTCATCTTCAAATTAACGTTACTGAGGTAGAGATCCTGCAGATTTATCATCATATCACGATAGTTTTCTGCCAATTCATTTGCCTGGACAATGTGATCATAAACATCCTTAAAATATTTTTCCGTAATCTCTTGTATCAGGTCGCTTTCACTTCGCAAAATTCCGTTTATCATTTCCCGAACAGGAGAAATGTTCCTTTTTAAGATTATCATCTCCTTGCGCAACGTATTTATTTTAGAAAGTGTTCGTGTATCTGCAAAGTTTGTTATATCTTCTTCAAGTGTTTCAATCCTTTCACCAAGTTTTTCCATCACCAAAAAATAGTTATCTACTATCATATCAATCAGTGAGTAAAACAAATAATCTGCGCCGCTCTGTCTTATCTTACTACCACTAATCTTTATTTTTTCTCTCAGGGGATTAAAAACGTCTTTCGTCTCATCTTCCTGAAAGCTGATCACAAAATTTTTACCGAGCACAATGCTAACTTGTTCACTTTCTACACAATTAACTTCGTTATTATAGTAAAGCATATTCATTAAGCAGTAAAGCAAGCCATTTAAATCATCCATTTTTGGGCGCTGTCCTACACTTAAAATATCTTCAGTAATTAAGGGATGAATCCCAAAGTGATTGCAAATTTCTTCCACATCTGTTTTACGCAAACCATCTATATTGATCCAACTTACTTTTGGTGAATCAAGAAATTTAAAACATTCTACCAGTTTGGTCACCTCATGCTCTTTTACCTCTTTGACACTAAAATCAAAGACGAAAATTTTTATGTGGTCAGGCTCCTTTCTTGAAGCAGGTAAGGTTGGATTTACCTGAAGTAGTTTTTTTGTTCTTATTAAATCAAGTGGATGTTTTAGTCTGTTGAGATACCTTGCCGGTCTTAGCTTTTGAATCATTGTATTCAATTAAGTAAGAAAATTACAAATAAAATTCATGCTGAATTAAACTTGAACTATATGGAGAAGATATCACTCTAATTGAAAGGACTTATAAAGAATTTTAAAAAGTAACGAGTTGATTATAAAAACTAATAGAGTTCACATTGATCAGGCCGAAGAACAGCTAAGAACAGCTAACTTATCACTTCGCTATCCGCATTAATTGTGTTGGTATTATCAAAAAAACGTCTTAGGGCGTTTTTTAGCCCTGGGAGAAGATTTCCGTTGGAACTTTTGAGAACGCTATATTTGGGACGGGTTGCTCTCCAACCTAATAAACTGCTGTTTCGTACTACGATTTTGTTTGCATCTAAGCCAGCCATTTCCGCAGCAGAGATTGCTAATTGCGCCCAGGAAACTTTCCCTTGGTTAGCTAAGTGCCAAATTCCTTTTTCTTTGTCTATTAATAAATCAAGAGAAACGTTTACAAGATCAGGCACATAAGTAGGTGATATAAAAATATCATCTGCTGCAAAAAATTTTTTGTCTGCAGCTAGCGTATTAATTACTTGTCTTATAAAATTAAAATTATCCCAAGGTCCAAAGAAAGCACTTGTTCTTACAACCATTGCTTCAGGGTTTGCCTTCATAACCAGGCGCTCAGCCAATGCTTTACTTTTACCGTAGATGTTAAGAGGATTTACCTGGTCATTTTCATAATATCCTTTATGTTTGTTTCCGTCAAAAACGAGATCAGACGAGTATGTTAAAAGCTGTATCGCTAACTTTTTACAGCATCCGGCCAATATTTGTGCTCCACGTGCATTTATGTTGTAACAAGTTTCTATATCTGATTCCGCATCATCAACTTTTACATATCCCGTTGTATTTATTACTGCCCATGGATTGTATCTATGAATAACATTTTCAACCTGTTCGCCGTTTGTTATATCAGCTTCTTCTCTGCCAATTAACATATAGGGCAGTGCTCTCTCATTGCAAATCCTTGCAAAGGCACCTCCAAGTGTGCCTGTTTTCCCTAAAATTAATATAGGTTGAATATTATCAACTTGGAGAGATGATATTAACCTGGTTTCATATTTAAAGCCCGGAAACCGCGATTCTCTATGCCACCAGCCGGGCGTTTTAATTACCGGATGATCATATCTTACATTACTGCTCAACCTTTTAACCATATGGGCAAGGGCCGTTTTTCTTAACTTCCCGGATCTTAAATCAAAAACACCTGGCTCATATTCCATTTGATAAGACGTTAGCAAGCGGTTCCAACCAAAAGCCCCTAATAAAGACCAAGCCGTTACACCTTTGATGTCAATACCCTGTTTTTTAAGTTCAACACATACTGTCCAGACTTCAAGAAACCACTTAAGTTGTTCCTCCCTTGTACTGTTTAGTTGCGCTTCTGTTATGGCAATCGGTAGCTTAAATCTTTCAGATGCTTCCCTTAACAATACTTGCAAACCGTTGGGATTATCGTGTTTTACTCTAATTGCTTCAACGTCAGCATAAACTTGTATTTCGTTACCTCCATGTGTACATGCGGGGTACTTTCGTATCTCCTCATCAAGAAATCTTTCGGAAGTTATATAATAATTAAGGCCTACAATATCAGGAGGACATGGATTGTCCAGAAAATACCTTAGCGATTCTTCACTTATTCCAAGCCTGCAAAAGTATTTCCACATTGAGTGGTTCTCATTTACTTTACCACATAATAAATCAAAGGTTAACCAGCGGCGCTCATTCTCAAAATTTGCCTGGAACTGAAGATAAGGAGTGCTATAAATCTTTGCCAGATCTTCAGTCTGTACAAGTTTTGCATTGGGATTCACTTTTTTAATCGCTTGCATTGAAAGCACAACGGCTTTAACTTCATTTAGAAGCATCCTGGCAAAGCTTATATCACTCCTGTGATGTGGAAACCACAGTCCGTAAAGACCACTAAACCGTGCAGTAGTCAGTGGTTCATTAACTGGAGTGTAGTATTCAATCCACGGAAATTTAGTGGCAACTTTGCCAGCATACTCCGCAAGTCCCGCGGCAAAATTTTCATCTAAAAGATTTGTATAAGAAGGACCGCTTCCATGATGTACAAGACCCACAATTGGCTCAATACCCTTAGCCCTGATTTTACTCAATTGCTTTTCAGTCCAACTCCAATCTATGTCCTGATCAGTTGATTGCTGATGATGTTCCCATAAAACAGGATAACGGAGCTTTTTTATACCAAGTTCACCTATAGAGTCAATATCAGCGTTCCTACTATAATGCTTAGCATAAGATAGTTGATCCTTGTATTCGCTCTTGATCCTGTTTATTGTACACTCTATCCCACCCCAAACCTCAGGATTGCAATTGCGAAAGTTTTTGTCCATTAAGATGAGTTTCAGGTTGACGTTGCATTAATTTCTTAAATAATGTTAGTGCCTGAGCCACAACCTGATCCATATTATAATACTTATAAGTGGCAAGACGACCGACAAAATAGGTATTGGTCATCGCTGAAGCTAATTGCTGGTATTTTTTATAGGTTTCAGTATTCTCGGGCCTAGGAACCGGATAATATGGATCGCCTTCTGCTTTAGGATATTCGTAAACAAGTGTGGTTTTTGGATGCTTTTGTCCCGTTAAATATTTGAAATCTGTTGTACGGGTATAAGGATGTTCATTAGGAAAATTTACAGTACCTGTTGGTAAATGTTTTTCTGCTTCCACGGTCTCAAATTTAAACTCTAATGAGCGATAAGGTAATTTACCATAACAATAGTTAAAATACCCATCAATAGGTCCGGTAAATATCATATTTTTATGGGGTATGGAATCAACTATCTCCTTGTAATCTGTATTGGTCATTATCTTGATATTAGGATGCGACAACATTTTTTCAAACATCCTTGTATATCCATGCAATGGCATTGCCTGATAGGTATCGGTAAAATAACGATCATCTTTGTTTGTTCTTGTCGGTACCCGTGCTGTTACAGATGCATCTAATTCGGCAGGATCTAAATCCCACTGCTTAAGAGTGTATCCTCTAAAAAACTTTTCATAGAGCTCACGGCCAACTTTGCTAACAACCACATCTTCTGAAGTGACTACGCGGTCTAGTTTTTCAGCTTTGGATTTAAAAAAAGCTTCTACTTCGTTTGAGTTTAAATTAAGCCCATATAAAGTATTGATTGTAGTTAAGTTAATAGGTATTGGTACCAGTTGTCCATCAACACTTGCTAACACACGATGCTCATAAGCCCTCCACGCCGTAAATTGCCCCAGGTAGTCAAATACTTCCCGGGAATTGGTATGAAATATATGCGGACCATACTTATGAACTAAAATGCCATCATTATTATAATGGTCATACGCGTTGCCGCCGATATGACTTCTCTTATCAACAATTAAAACTTTTTTGTTAGCCTTAACTGCTAATCTTTCTGCAAGTACGCTCCCTGCGAACCCTGCGCCTACAATTAAATAGTCAAACATGTACTTCTTGATTTAAGTTGGTGAATAATTTTTTTTCTTTCAATGCATTCTCTATCAATTCTAACATATCCTGCCAGGTCCTATCCCATGAAACATCCGCTAATATGTTGTCAACATCAGCAAGCCATTTTTGTTTATCCGGGCTATTTAGTTCTTCTTCTGCGGCCTGTATAAACTGATCTGCATTATCGGCAATGTGAACTACTTGCTTATTTGCATATGGATTTACTACATCTGTTATAGAAGTTGAAATAACAGGTTTGCCTGCGGCGAGATATTCAGGTGTTTTTGTCGGGCTTATATATTTAGTGGAATCATTTAAAACGAAAGGGATAACAGCGATATCCCAGCCGCTTAAATATGCAGGCAATTCATTATAAGTTTTACCACCTAAGTAATGAATATTTGCATATCTGGGTAAACTATTTTCATCAATTTTAACCACAGGGCCAATTATTATAAAGTGCCATTCAGGCTTACGCCTGGCTACTTCACTTAATAATTCCAAATGAAATCTTTCATCAATAACTCCGCAAAAGCCAAACCTAGGATGAGGTATTGAACTTTGATCCGGTGGATCGTCTTTAGTAAACCGGGCTTTTGCGAAGTGCTCTTTATCAATACTGCTGGGAAAAGGATGAATATTATGATGAGCGTTCTTCTTTGCGTTATATAAAGAATAACCACCAGTAAAAACTATATCAGCTTTTTTAAGTAACTCGTTCTCAAGAATTTTCAAAGAAGGTGGGGCGAATTTAAAAGCAGATAATTCGTCCATGCAATCATATACAGTTAACTCAGGCGTTAAATGGCTGCTAAGAGGTAAAGCCATCGGAGTATAATACCAAAATATCGGCTTCTGAATATTATAATCTTTAAAGAAATCAGAAAGAAGGTTTTGCTGTTTGGAAAGATGCTCTGATTCAGATAATTCTGACTCCAAATGAGGAGCTATAATCCACAAATTTTCTTCAATTTCAGTAACCTGGTAACTATTAGTATTTTGGTTATTGTAGATAGGCTCTTCAATATAGAAAACACGAAATCTTTTAGCAAACCGGCTTAAAAGATGCTGAGGTCGTTGGTAAACAAAATTCCATCGTAAATGCGAATAACAAACTAAATCCATTTGTATTATTAATTGTTTTAATATTAATCTGTAATGGTTAACCGATATATACTATTAATATGCCAAGCGATTTTACAATATAATGCTCTGCTTGGAAGATACTAAACTTATGGCAATGTGTAAAAAAATCCTCAAATAGAGCCAACATATGGAAATCCTTTAAATATGTTATAGACCTATTTTAGCCGCGAGAGATATGTTTAGCTATTAGTATTATATAGCTTTCTTGCCTCTTCGAGGTCAGCAGGAGTATCGATTGAGACGCCTAAATGAGAAGTTATGACCATTTTAAGAGCTATACCGTGTTCAAGATAACGAAGGCATTCAATTTTTTCAGACCTTTCTAACGGAGTTGGGTTCCAATTGGAAAAGTTTATTAAAGCGTCTTTCCTAAAAGCATATATTCCAACGTGTTGATAATATACCGGAGATGCGTCAACGTCCCTCGGATAAGGAATTACGCTTCTGCTAAACATCAAGGAATTCATATTGTTATCAACTACTACCTTAACACATTTTGGGTTATTTATAAGATTTGGGTTAGTCATTACCTTCATAAGAGACGCTACCTGCACCGTATTTTGTTTGCCCTCAAATGCTGATAGAAGCTTTTGAAGTGAATCCTTGTTTACAAAAGGTTCGTCTCCCTGCACGTTTAACACAATGTCAACTTCTAAATCAACAACTGCTTCAGCAATCCTATCGCTACCGCTTTCGTGAGCTTTATGGCTCATGATTGCGTAACCTCCATATTTTACAACTTCCCTAAAAATCAGGTCACTGTCCGTCACAACAATTACTTCATCAAACAACCTTGTGTTAAAGGTGTTTTCATAAGTATGCCTTATCACGGTTTTACCTCCCAACGTTTGCATCAGTTTCCCCGGAAATCTGGTGGCAGCATATCTCGCAGGTATCATTGCTATGCACTTCATACAACTTAGATGTCAGAGTTTTCAGGTAAGGCTTTACTTTCAAATCCACATATGCTGCATTTATAAACATTTTCTGCGGAAACAGCATAGGCTGAAAAAAGCCAGCTTGCAATTGCAGTTATCAAATTTTCAGCACTTTGCCTGGGCACAAGGAGTACCTCATTGGAGCCACACTGAGGACAGGAAATGCGATTTTTATAATCGTTATCAAAAGCCTGCAGCATTTTTCTCGCTTCTTTTTCAATTGCCTTGTTAACAATCAGCTTAATACCTCCGATTGCATTGGATAATAGTGGATCAATAGTAACAGTATATTCATCTTTTAAATAACACTCTATACCAGAATGCCGAAGCCGGGTTAAAAGAATATTTGCAGAAAAATAGTTGTCAAAAGTGCGAATTACTACCGTTTCCATAGCATTATTAATAAGGATGAGAGACTGTGCTATTTTGCATCTAATATTACCGGAGTATTTCCTTTACCCATCACAACAACCTTAGCATTTTGACTTATGGCGATTTCTTTCATGGCCTTTATTTGCTCATATTGTAACTGCTGATTGGTAAGACCCGTATTGATTATTCGCTGGTAATCGGCGATACCTTGTGCTTCAACCCTTTTTCTTTCGGCCTCCTGCCTTTCTTTTTGTAGAACAAACTCCATTTTTTTAGCATCCTGTTCTGCATTTATTTTGGACTCAATAGATGCCTTAACCGAATTGGGAAGCGTTATATTTCTTACCAGTAATTGCTCAAGCATAAGTCCTCGCTTTTTAAAATCATCTTCTATGCTCTTATAAATTCTTTGCTGAAATTCGTCTCTTTTTGTACTGAAAAGATCAACGGCCTGGTAATAAACAGCATTGTCCCGAATTTTAGTCCTGGTTATAGGCCTTACAATTTTATCTTTAAAATCAAGGCCGGTTTCCCGTAAAAGCCTTGGTGCATCTGCCGCAACCACCCTATAGAGAACTGTAAGATCAATAGTGACTTCTAATCCGTCACTTGCTAAAACTTTTATTGCATCATCGCCGGCTTTGTCACCTTCATCATGCACGCCGCTCATTGTATAGTTCTGTGTTTTAACGTCAACAGTTTTAATATCTAAAAAGGGGTTTACAAAGTGAAGTCCGCTTCCAAGGATATCATTTTTAACGCTTCCAAATAAAACCTTTACACCAATATTACCGGCATCAATTTGCACTAAGCTGGCAGTAATAACACCGATTAAGATCAGTATCAATCCAATCAGCCGTCCAACCTTGCCAAATTTAGCTAATGCAATATTGTTTCTGATAAAAGCTCCGGTAAGGCCAAATATTAATAAGCCAAGAATAATCAAGATCATTTTTAAAAAATTTGGCCTGCAAGTTCATTAAAACTATTGATTATTGGTGTTAAAGCGGTTACTGATGTAAGCTTAGAACACGCTAATACCAGAAGAGTCAAGGAATTTAGAAAGGACTGTATCGATGTGGCTTAATTATTTAACATGAGTGGCATCACCAACATTAAGAGCTCTTCATTCTCTTTAGCTATAGTTGGCTTTATAATTCCGGCTTTTGTAGAAGTACTTAATTCGATTGTCACATCCTCAGTATCAGCAGCGCTCAGCATTTCAATAAGAAATTTAGCATTAAAAGCAATTTGAAGATCTTCACCATCGTATTGGCAAGCCATTCTTTCATTTCCTTCAAAGCTGAAATCTACATCTTGTGAAGCCAGCTGAAGTTCACTGCCAGTGATAGTAAGGGCAACCTGGTTTGTGCTTTTGTTACTAAAAACACTTACCCGCCTTAGAGCATTTTGAAAGTTGTTTTTATTAATCGTGAGTTTGTATGGATTATCTGCAGGAATAACTACTTTATAATCAGGAAATCTTGCATCAATTAACCGGCACACCAGTTCAGTACTGCCATGCTTTACAAATAAGTGATTGCTGTTATAAGAAACCTCAAGGTCATCCTGGTTGTGCGGTAAAGCGCTCTTTAATAAATTCAGCGGTTTTTTTGGTACTATAAAGGTTTCAGTTTTAGGGCAGCTAACATCAGTAAGCTTATATCTTACTAACCGATGAGCGTCAGTGGCTACACATGTTAAACCTTTTGTATCCAGTTCAAAGAAAACGCCGGTCATGGCGGGCCTTAAATCATCGTTACTTACCGCAAACAAACTCTTATTAATAGCTGTAACTAACGAAGAAGAAGGCATATTGAAAGTTGTCGCTGTATCGGCCACCGGTTCTTTCGGAAAGTTATCCGGATTTTCGCCCATTACCTTATACTTGCCATTGCTACTCGTTATTTCGACTGAAAAGTTTTTATCAATATTAAAAGTAAGTGGCTGTTCAGAAATATTTTTCAAAGAGTCTAATAAGATTTTTGATGGAATGCATACTTTGCCGGTTTCTTTTGCTTCAACATCAAGCTTCACCTTCATTACTGTTTCCAGGTCCGTAGCTACCACAGTTAATTTGTTTGCCTCAATTTCAAATAAAAAATCTTCCAATATAGGTAGAACGGTGTTTGTATTAATTACGCCGCTTATCTGTTGCAGGTGTTTTAATAATTGTGATGAGGAAACAATGAACTTCATGTTAGTTGAGTATTAAAAATCAAAGATAAGATTAGGGTCAATACAATCAAGATAATTAAAATTAATTTGCCTTCACTTTAAATTGATAGTAAAACACACTACCGCACGTAATCACACTTAAGTTGTTATAGACAAATGGAAGCATTAACTTTTACAAAAGAGCAATCACTTGTTAAGATAAGGCAGTATTGTGCCTACCAGGAAAGATGCCATGCAGAAGTAAGAGATAAATTATATTCTTTTAAGCTGCATAAACAAGACGTTGAACAAATTTTGGCGCAGCTAATACAAGAGAATTTTTTGAACGAAGAGCGTTTTGCGATACATTTTGCCGGGGGAAAATTTAGAATGAAACAGTGGGGGAAGATTAAGATAACACATGCTCTTAAACAGAAGAAAATAAGCCAATACCTTATCAATAAGGCTTTAAAACAAATTTTGGAAAGTGACTACAAACGAACCTTGAACAAGCTTGCAGAGCAAAAATTAAAATCGCTTAAGAGCACAAGAAATATTTTCGAAAAGAAAAAGAAAATATATGATTTTTTAATGCAGAAGGGATATGAGGGAAACATAATAAGCCAGGCAGTTGATAACATAACAAACTCTAAATAGTAGCCTTTTAATTACTACGGTAACATCTTTAGTTGTTTTTCCCGCTGCTCTAAAGACGCCTCAGATAATAATGTGATTGCATTTTTTAGTATCTCCGCCGGCGAAGGGTAATCTAAAAATTCATCATTATATTTCTTTTGTGCAAACCGGATTACTTCGTTTTTGCTTTTAAGATTTTCAGGTACGCTATAAGGCAAAACGATTGCCGGTACTTTCCAAGGTGTGTGTTGCGGATTAGTGAGTGCATATAATACTACAACAGGTGTATTAACACAAGCGGCAATATGAACCGTAGAGGTGTTTACAGAAATAACCAGTTGAGCCTTCGCAATTAATGCAATAAATTCCTCTATATTAAATAAACCAGCCACGGAGTTTACACCTTTTCCACTTGCTTGTTCAATATTATCTGTAAGTTGCTTTTGATCTTGCGAACCAGTAATTAAAATGGGTAAGCCTGTATGTTGGTGAAGTAACTTGGCAGTCTCTATCCAAAGATGCCGGGGATATTCACGTTTGGCTTCGCTAACGCCGGGATGCAGTATAATAAAAGGACGATCTATATTTTCTCCAAGGTATTTAAGTTTTGTGCTTACATCTTTATTAACGTGTTTATTATAGTTCAGAGATAATCTTTCATCATTACAAAAGGCTCCAATGTGAGCAACAAGCTCTAATTCTCTGGCAACCTGGTGTTGAACAAATAAATAGGGTTCCTTATCAGGTATCCAATCCGTTAATAAATCATATGGGTTTTCCCTGCACCACCCAAGTCGCAAAGGAATGCCTGCCATATACGCTATAATCGCAGAAGGTAAAGCACTTTGACTATATACCGTAGAGATAATAGCAGCATCAAAATGCAAATCCTTTAATATATCCACCAGTTCAATGCATGCCTCAGGTCGCTTTACATTAGTTGTTTTTATCCATGGCACATCATAAATTAAAGTATCGTCAATGTAAGAAATGAAGGGCGTTATAGCATTTCCCATCTTTGATGTGAGCAATGTTATTTTACAGCTGAAAGTTTGTTTTAATGCACGAAGTGCTGGAGTCATCATTATTACATCACCCATATTGTCTGGCCTTATTACCAGGAAGTTCTTACAGTTATGCCAGGGATTGGACATGCTGTCGTGGATTTAGTTTTTGTTCTTTTAAAATAACCTGTGCCGCAGCCTCAAGGTCTTTAACCTTGAAAGCAGGTGATCTGAGCTCATTTAGCATCCATTCTGTTTCATTTCCATTATCTAATAAGATAGTT
>CAXSEB010000003.1:0-17268 GCA_964235805.1 uncultured Chitinophagaceae bacterium
ACGAACATCATCATTCCAGCGAAAACAATCCAACAAGTAATGCTGAAGGATTATCCAGACATGATGCAGATGCAGGAGGCGATGCTTCAGGTACTGCCGGCCCCGAGCCAGGTGAAGGCGAAAATGATCTTCCTGATACAAGTGGTGAGGCCGGATAGGTGAATCAACTGCCCTACTTACTTTACTCGATAATAGTCAATAAAAAGGTGGCTTTTTTAACGGCTTCTATTTTGTAAGAAATATTCTCATGAAGAACGAATAGCTGATCTTCTTCAACAGTTATTGTTTGCTCATCAGTGTATAATTTTACTTTGCCCTGCAACAATTGAATGCTTAAAATGTTTTTGGGATGCTCTGTATGCATTACTGCATTTTTGTGCATTGCCACAATTACTATTCTAAGTTTATCGCTCTTAAATACTGTAATTGAGTTGCGGTCATTTTCTTCCCACGCTTTCTCACTTTTTATCTGCTTGATATAAGTTTCAATGTCAACTAATACTAAAGGTGCGTTTATAGGTCGGTCGCCTTCCGGACGATTGATAGTTGCTTCGTTATGTCGTTCTTCCATAAATATTTTTTAAAATTATTGTGTTATTGCTAACATCAAATCTATTAAGATTTATTTCTTAGAAACAATATTAAGTTGCTTAAAATAACACCAATTGCTGCGCCACAAGTTAATAATGTTACAATGTGAATTGCTCTTATACATTCACTTCCTGTTAACCTTGAGAAGTTCCAGAAAGATAATGCAGCCACAAAAAAAGCAATAGCTATAGCACGCAAGGGAGTTCTTTGTCTCATATGTTTATTTAATATTATTGTAGTTAGCCGTAAAGTTCAAGATGTATCGCTTTTTTATCGTAGCCTAAAGCAATGATTTTTTGTTTAGCATCATCAATCATTGCCTTCCATCCGCATAAATAAAATTTAGCTGGTTTTAATTCCTGCAAATCTTCACAAGCATCTTTATCTTTTTTGCAAATCTCCTCATACAAGCTATGAACATATCCTGTGTGACCATCCCATCCTTCACGGCTTAAAGTAGGCATATAGTTGAATCCTGGTAATCTCTTTTCAAGCGTTTTCATTTCATCAAAATAAACCAAATCCTTTTGTGTTCTGCAACCAAATATCAGGTAGATATTTTTATGGAGAATATTATGCAAGTCCATATAATTTACCATGCTTCTGAATGGAGCAATTCCGGTGCCGGTGCAAATGAAGAACATATCGGTGTCTATTACATCGGGCAAAGTAAACACACCTTGAGCGCCCCGGTATTTTAGCTCACTCCCTTCTTTAACTTCGTTAAATAAGTAAGTAGTTCCTGCTCCGCCTTCAAGTAAAACAATAAGCAGCTCGAAAACATTTGTGCCATCAGGCCAACTTGCTATTGAGTAACTTCTCCAACGCTTATTTACCTTTTCATGTATAGGAAGGTCCAATGTAACAAATTGTCCTGGCTTGAATTTAAAGTCGTTAAGTTCATCCACTCTTATAAAAAAACGCCTGGTATTATAGGTTTCATCCAGAATGCGTATTACTGTTCCGGTTCGCCAGGGCTCTACAGGCATATTATTTTTTGCGGAAATTACAACTTAATTATAAAACCCCTCACCTATCCTCTCAACAGCGGGAGAGGGAAATGGAGAATGATGTGAGTTAGTGTCACCTTGATTCTGTATCTTATCAGGATTAAATAATTTATTTAGGTGCTGAGTTTATCGCTGCATAACTTTGCGGCATCAAGTAAAGTTTTGGGTGAATGAATTTCGAAGTGTTGATGAAAATGTATTTGGATGATCCACGTATTTTACAAATTACGGATAAGATCATATTGCCTGATCCTCAAAAACTTCATCTTACAGGGCTCAGTGGCAGCGCTTCGCAATTTATCATTAGCGCTGTCTTCAATAACAAAACCGCTTCACAGCTTAATCATATTATCATATTAAAAGATGCTGAAGAAGCTGCCTATTTTCAAAATACTTTAGAAAATGTAACCCAGGCTCTTAACATTTTTTATTTTCCGTCTTCATTTAAAAATAAAAAAAATTACAGGCTGTTAAACAGCAGCCATGTAATGTTACGAACTGAATGTCTTACAAAATTTGTAAACACATCAGGCACCGGCCGAGTTGGAGCCATTGTTACTTATCCTGAAGCAATGTTTGAAAAAGTAGTGCTGCCAAAAACCCTTTCTGATAATATCATTTCATTTAAGCAAGGGGAAAATATTAACGTTGATAATATCCTCTCGAAGTTTGTTGATTATGGGTTTGAAAGAACTGATTTTGTATACGAGCCGGGGCAATTTGCGGTAAGAGGAGGCATACTTGATATTTATTCTTTTGGCAATGAAAGGCCTTATCGCATTGAGTTGTATGGCAATGAGATAGAAAGCATAAGGATTTTTGATCCTGAATCCCAGCTTAGCGAAAGAAAACTTTTACAGGTAAATATTATTCCTAACGTAGAAACGCAATTTGAATCCGCGGATAAAGTATCGTTGTTAAACTTTCTGCCTGAAAATTTAGTTGTTTGGACAGAAGACTGGGAGTTTATAAAAGAAAGAATTCAACAAGAGGAAGAAGACTTTGGTCAATGGGCAATTATCAATAGTCAATTATCAGGAGGTAAAAAAAATGTAAATGCTGAAGAAGATGAACTGAATTTCAAAACAAACATTTCAGAGATTGATTTTGTAAAAGCTGATGTTTTAGAAGAACAAATAAACCTCAGGCATGTGGTTGAGTTTGGGAATAAGGCATACTTTAAAAACAATTCTCAACTTTCATTTTTCGATTTTAAATTTTCAATTCACCCGCAACCGGCCTTCAATCGAAACTTTAATCTTCTTATACAAAATTTGAAAGACTATGAAAAAAGGAAGTACAACGTTTTCTTATTCGCTGATAACCCAAAGCAATTAGAAAGATTACACAGCGTGTTTGCTGATCTAAATGCTGAAATCCAGTTTACTCCAATACCGGTTTCTATTCATGAAGGCTTTATTGATGATGATCTGAAAATTATTTGCTACACTGATCACCAAATATTTCAGCGTTATCATAAGTACAAAATAAAACAGGCCTTCAGTAAAAACAAAGCGCTCACTTTAAAAACTTTGCGTGAGCTGCAACCAGGTGATTTTGTTACTCACATTGATCATGGAGTTGGCGTGTTTAGCGGCTTACAAAAGATAGAGGCCAGCGGTAAATTGCAGGAAGCGGTAAGGATCGTTTATAAAGACAATGATCTTTTGTATGTAAATATTTCTTCTCTGCATAAGATAAGTAAGTTTAGCGGCAAAGAAGGTACTGTACCAAAAATGAACAAACTTGGCAGCGATGTTTGGAATAAATTAAAAGACAAAACAAAGAAGCAGGTAAAGGATATCGCTACTGATCTTATTAAATTATATGCACAAAGAAAAAGCCTGAAAGGTTTTGCGCATTCGCCGGATAATTATATGCAAACCGAACTGGAAGCTTCATTTATTTATGAAGATACACCTGACCAGAACAAAGCAACCATTGATGTTAAGCGTGATATGGAAAAACCATCACCAATGGATAGACTTGTTTGCGGGGATGTAGGTTTTGGCAAAACCGAGATTGCTATAAGAGCCGCTTTTAAATCCAATTGTGATGGTAAACAGGCTGCTGTATTAGTTCCTACAACAATTTTAGCGTATCAGCATTATAAAACCTTTGGTGAAAGGTTGAAAGATTTTCCGGTTACAGTAGATTATATCAATCGCTTTAAATCAGCTAAAGAAAAAAAAGAAACTCTTAAAAAGTTAGAAGAAGGAAAAATTGATGTTATAATCGGCACACATGCATTGCTTGGCAAGGACGTTAAATTCAAAGATTTGGGAGTGATGATAATTGATGAAGAACAAAAGTTTGGTGTTGCCTCTAAAGAAAAATTAAAGCAAATAAGAACAACGGTAGATTCCTTAACGCTTACGGCAACGCCTATCCCCAGAACTTTACAATTCAGCCTGATGGGTGCAAGAGATTTGAGCATTATGAATACTCCGCCGCCAAACCGACAACCTATACAAACCGAAGTTCATGTGTTTAACCAGGATTTTATAAGAGATGCCATTTACTATGAAACCGAACGTGGCGGGCAGGTTTTTTTCATACATAACCGTGTACATGGTCTTGCGGAAATGCGTGGGCTTATACAAGGCTTATGTCCGGATGTTAGTATTGCTTATGCTCACGGCCAAATGGATGGTGATAAGCTGGAAGAAACCATCCTTGATTTTATGGAAAAAAAGTATGATGTGCTGGTTTGTACAAACATTGTAGAGAGCGGGGTTGATATACCAAACGTAAATACTATAATCGTAAACAATGCTCACCAGTTTGGCTTAAGCGACTTGCACCAATTGCGGGGAAGAGTTGGCCGGAGTAACAAGAAAGCGTTTTGTTATTTACTTGCTCCACCCATGAGCACATTGCCTGCCGATAGCCGTAAAAGATTGTCAACTTTGGAGCAATACAGTGACCTCGGAAGCGGTTTCCAGATTGCCATGAGAGACCTTGATATTCGTGGAGCCGGAAACTTATTGGGAGGTGAGCAAAGTGGTTTTATTGCAGAGATAGGTTTTGAAATGTATCAGAAAATATTGGACGAAGCCATAAGAGAGTTGAAGCGAAAAGAATTTAAAGAATTGTTTAAAGAAGAAATTCAGCAACAGGACGATTATGTAAAAGACTGTACAATTGATACTGATCTTGAAATTCTAATTCCTGACGATTATGTTGAAAGTATTACAGAAAGACTAAGCTTATACTCAAGGCTTGATAATTGTGAAACCGAAAAAGAACTCGACGAATTTCATGCGGAAATGTTAGATAGGTTCGGTCCTATTCCTCCACAAGTGGATGACCTCTTTATAACCGTAAGGTGCCGTAAAACCGCTGTGGAATTTGGGTTTGAAAAAATGGTGTTGAAAGACGAAACCTTAAGATGCTTTTTTGTGAGTAATCCGGAATCTAAATATTTTCAGAGCAAAACCTTCACGGGAATATTGCGATATATTCAAACTCAAACTAACAAAGCAAGGCTTAAACAAACGGGAAAGAACGGGATATTAATTGTAGAAAAAATTAAGTCTATGGAAGATGTTTGGGAGTTTCTTCAAAAAATGCACATTGGTATTACTGCCAAAGCAACCACAAGCGTATAAGTAAAAAAGCGATATAGATAACTATACCGCTTTTATTAAAAAATATAAGGTTAAAAGCTTTTTTTAGCTACACCATTCTTAATGGCTTCTAAAGCATTTGCTTCGCTTAACATGGTGGTCATTTTATTTCCTTTACCATCGTGCCCTTGCGCCATGTAGCCTCCACGGGAAGTTTTGGTAATTACCGCATCCTGCATTTCAACATTTTTTTCTTTAGTTTTCATGCAATAAGCTGTTAACATTTTTGATGACATACTTGATTTATTTAGTGGTTTTTAATTGATACTATTGGCCATTTTCATGGCCTAATTCCCAAATGTACTTTTTTATATGAATTTATACGTAAATAAATTTACTAAGCGGATTCTTTTGATGTGAGCCTTGTTAAGGAATTGATATTAAACATCTATCCTTGCATACTTAGCATGAGTTTCTATAAACTCCCTTCTTGGCGGAACATCGTCGCCCATTAGCATGCTGAAAACTTCATCTGCAACTATAGCGTTGTCAATTGTTACTTGCTTTAATGTTCTTGTTTCCGGATCCATGGTCGTTTCCCAAAGTTGCTCGGAATTCATTTCTCCTAGACCTTTATAACGCTGAACATGAACAGTATCCTCTTTTCCGTTGGCAAACTTTTCAATAAATGCTTTCCGGTCATCTTCGTTCCATGCATACGACTGTTCTTTGCCTTTTCTTACAAGATATAATGGAGGCTGGGCTATGTAGATAAATCCCTGCTCAACCAATTCTTTCATGTATCTGAAAATGAATGTCAGGATTAAAGTAGCGATATGGCTGCCATCAACATCGGCATCCGTCATTATAATTAATTTATGATAGCGGAGTTTTGAAATATCAAGCGCTTTAGGGTCTTCGGGGGTACCTATCTTTACACCTAAAGCAGTAAACATATTTCGTATCTCCTCATTATCATATATGCGATGTTCCATTGCTTTTTCAACATTCAGTATTTTACCCCGTAATGGCAAAATAGCCTGGAAACTCCTGTCTCTTCCTTGTTTTGCGGTGCCACCGGCAGAATCACCTTCCACTAAAAACAACTCACATCTAAAAGGATCTTTTTCACTGCAATCAGCAAGTTTACCAGGCAACCCGCCGCCGGTTAATACGCTTTTGCGCTGAACCATTTCACGGGCCTTTTTTGCAGCAGCTCTTGCCTGTGCAGCTAATATTACTTTTTGAATGATGGTTTTTGCAACCTTTGGATTTTCCTCAAGATAAGCAACTAAAACACGGCTTAACGTTCCATCAACCACACCCATTACTTCGTTGTTACCTAATTTAGTTTTGGTTTGACCTTCAAATTGAGGTTCCGGTACCTTAACAGAAATAATTGCACTTAAGCCTTCTCTAAAATCATCGCCTTCAATTTCTACCTTGGCTTTCTCAAACATTCCTTCTTTTTCCCCATAACTTTTAAATACACGGGTAATAGAACGGCGGAACCCAGCCACATGCGTTCCACCTTCAATAGTATTAATGTTATTTACATAGCTAAATAAATGTTCCTGGTAACCTGTATTATAAACCATTGCCACTTCTACTGCAACATTGCTGTTTGCATCATGTCCGTCACAATAAATTACTTTTGGAAGCAGTGCATGACGATTAGCATTTTTATCCAGCATTTCTACAAACTCAACTATACCACCTTCACTGTAAAATGTTTTTGTATAGAAATCCCCGTTATCATCTTTCTCCCTCAAATCATTTAGTATAATGGTGATTTTTCTGTTTAGGAAAGATAATTCCCTTAAACGTCCTTCTAAAATCTCACGATTATATACTGACACAATAAAAATGGAAGTATCGGGCCAGAACTGAACGCAGGTACCGGTTGTATCACTTTCACCTGTTTCCCTTACTTTATATTGTGGAACACCTTTAGCATATTCCTGCTCAAAAATTTTCCCATCCCTGTTTACGGTTACATGAAGTTTAGCGCTTAGCGCATTTACACAGCTAACGCCTACACCATGTAAACCACCGCTTACTTTATAAGAATCTTTATCAAACTTGCCTCCAGCATGTAAAACAGTCATCACTACCTCAAGCGCACTCCTGTTTTCTTTCGTGTGCATACCTGTGGGTATTCCCCGTCCGTCATCCTGAACAGTTACGGAATTATCTTCATTAATAGTAACGGTAATATTTTTGCAATACCCAGCGAGGGCCTCGTCAATTGAGTTATCTACTACTTCATATACAAGATGATGCAACCCTTTAACACCAATATCACCAATATACATAGCAGGGCGCTTGCGTACAGCTTCCAAACCTTCCAAAACCTGGATACTATCGGCACCATATCCATTAACTTCAGGGATAACAAGTTCTTCTGTTTCTGTGATCATACAGCTTTTAAATCTCTTTTATAATTGAAAACCAGATTAATGCAAACTTACAAATAATAACCTCAAACACCTAAATCAAATACATGTTTAGCAATGTTTTATGCACAAGTTTTAAAGGGACAGCGCTACGCTGAATTAAATTAATCGTGTAAATAAATACCACAGGAAGTGTAGTAATTATGCAAGAAAGCTCAATCGTTTCTTCGATATTGTGTAGATGTCATGTGCCATTGATGTTGTTTATCTTTGGCATGGCACGGTACAGGCACTTTTCAGCTCAAATAAGATGAAAATTAAAGGAATTTGGCTTTCAATATAAAATGAATTCAAACGGGTTATTCCAGTAATATTCCTGAACTGTCTAAATCCTGTTCGATTCTAACGCTTTCATGCTTACCAAGTACTAAATGTAAACTACATTATATTTGCATTTATTAAATGGAACAGGATCTACACATACTATCTATTGCTCAAAGGCAGCCTGTAATGCATGATCAGTTGGAACTTTTACAGGCAAAGGAACAGTTAATACCTGGCTCTGTTCAGTATAACATCAGGCGTTTTAGAAAGCACCCGCAAACTAATATTGAGGATACCGGAATGATGGTTTACAACTTTAAAAAAAACGACGCCAGAGAAAATTATTTAGAATTACGCTTCTGCATTTCAGGCAATACTTATTGTAGAAAGAACAGTACAGAATGTGATTTGTGCCGGAATACTGATTCTAATAAATGTAATGAAAAAGTGGAAAGCATGGATGTCGTTAGCTTCAAATTTACCCCGGATCATCTTTCGCAATTTGTAAACGGTATAAAACAGACGACTTTCTCTGATAGCATTTTAAATTTTAAACATACTTCTGCTTTTTCTAAAATTTTGCCGCTTTGCGGACGCACAAGGATTGTTTTGCAGGCTTTGTTAAATCACTCTTACTCAGACAGCTTTGAAAATATATATATAAATGCACAAACTCAAATGCTTTTATTGTATAGCATGGAATGTATGGTGGGAGAAAAAGAAGATTCTTTTAGCTGCAAGTTTTTAGCTAACGAGGCAGACAGGAATAAAATTTCATTAGCACGGGAAATTTTATTAAAGCATATAAGCGAGCCTTTAACTATTAAAGAACTTAGCCGGAAAGTGGCAATAAATGAATGTTACTTAAAGAAAGGCTTTAAGGAAATGTATGGAACAACTATATTCGACTTTTTTCAAAGCCAGCGAATGGAGCACGCCAAGTATTTGTTGTATGAAAAAGGCTTGAGCGTTACCGACGTTTCATTGTTGCTTGGTTACTCATCAATCTCTCACTTTTCAACCGCGTTTAAAAAACATACTGGTCTTAAGCCTTGTGAACTTCTATTTCACTAACGTTAACTGATTTAGTCTTCACCTTCAAGTTGTGCAAGCTCCCCTTCATCCAGATCGTCACCTTGGCCTGGTTCGCTGCTAAGTTCCGCATCTTGTTCCATATCAGCTTCCGCTTCGTCATGAGCCTTTTTCAAAATATCATCTTGCGAAGTTGTTTTATCATCTGCTTGTAAGTCCGCTTTTGGCTTCATACTTTCATCCAATGTCAGATTATCTTCCATACAATGGTTGTTTATTTTTAGGTAAAACTATGAAATTTGATAGTAGAGATTAATTCTCTTTTATGATAAAAGCATTTTACGTAGAAATTTCTCCTCGCAAAAAACATTGTTATGCAGATTGCTGTCTACTCAATGAATTATAAATGAATGCTTTATACACACAGAACAAAACGGGCATAATAAATGTTATAAATGTCTTAACTTTACAAAATGCAACCAATTATGGAAAATTATAATCCCACATCCCAAAAATCTACTTATTCGTTAGAAAAAGAAAAAAAGTCTATCAATAAGACGTCTTATCGGGGCTTTGCATCTATTGATCAGGAAATGGGAAGAGAGATTGCTTTAGAATTTTTCCATCCATCGAAAAAAACCATTTGTTCTCAAAAGGGTTTCCTTTTTGGTAAAAGATAAGTATTACAAGTCTCCAGGTTACCATTATTTTTTTTTTACTGCATTTACATTTGCCTTTATCAAATAACAATCTATAAGCTTTGCCTTATTACATTTGTTATTAGTGTTAGCCGGGCTTAACATTGATACCTAAATAATGTAACAAATCTACTATGGATATAACTCATCCGAATTACGGACTTACCAAAAGCCGAAAAGAAGGCTTTGCTAATGATAATTTTTTAAGCCCATTGCCCCGCGCAGTCCTTAGGCCAAATTCCTATGTTTTGTTAGATGGAGAGTGGCACTTTGATCTTGATAAAAATGATGTTGGGTTAAGCGAAGGCTGGCAATTAAAACATCAATACCAGGATATAGCGCAATGGCCGGGCTCAATTGAAGAGCACATGGCAATGGCAAAGGGAGCTAATTTAAACGACAGCTGGCAGGAAAAGATTATAGCATGGTATGAAAGAGAATTTCCACTTCCTGAGCGTAATGTAAATGGCGCTGCCAACACACTATTGCAACTTACATTTGGGGCCTGTGGTTATGAAACACGTGTATGGCTAAATGGTGTTGCACTTAATACAATAGAAGGCGAAGAAGTGCACATAGGAGAATATACTTCTTTTTCGTACGAATTAAAAGACGAAATGTTGCAACCTGTTAACAGGCTTACCGTTCGCATTGCAGATACAATGGATGCTGAAACACCCCGAGGAAAACAGGAATCATTAGTTTACAAACGTGGTGGCATCTGGTACCAGACTTACACAGGAGGCGTAAGAAGTGTATGGCTTGAAACCGTTGAACGGAACCGTTTACGTTCACGGCTTGGTGTAGTAAGCATTGTAGAAGATAACATTGTTCGGTTTAATGTTACTACCCGTATCCATGACCCCGGCTTTTATACTTTACAACTCCAGGTTTTTAACCGGAACAGAGATACTACCGAGCCACTTGCGCAGGATACCTATCCATTACAATTGGAAGAAGGTCAAAAACAACAAAGAGTTAACCTGGAACTACCAGACTCAAATTTATGGTCTCCTCAAAATCCGAATTTGTATTTGCTTGTTGCCCGGCTGATAGATTCAAAGGGCAATATCTCGGAAATAGAAACATATTTCGGGCTTCGTAAAATTGAAGCAAGAGGATGTTGTGTGTATCTTAATAATAAGAAGATCTATTTAGACGGAATTTTATATCAACCCGCTTCAGCTACATACGAGGAAATTCAAAAGCATATGTATGCTATGAAGGAATTAGGTTGCAATCTTGTAAGAATACATATTGCAGGTGTAGACCCACGTATATATAATCTTGCTGATAAAATCGGTTTATTACTTTGGGTTGAAGTGCCAAGCCCACATAGCTCCACTAATAAAAGCAGGGAAGCTCATCGTGATGAGCTTAAGCGGATGTTGGATCTTATTGGTACACATCCCTCGGTTGTTATATGGAGTTTATACAATGAGGATTGGGGTGCGCAAGATATAGCAACAAGCGAAGAAACACGTAAGTATATTGTGGATATGTATCATTACATGCAGATTGTGCATCCGCAATTTTTAGTGGTTGACAATGACGGATGGCATCACATTTCATATGAAGGCCGTTTAAAATCAGATTTACTTACTGCTCATCTTTATACACCTGATTTTGAACATTGGAAACAATTGCTTGACGAGCTTGTTGCCGGCAAATCAGACGTAACTGCTTTTCCTCTTGTAATAGGAGATCCATTCTTTTTTCGCTCACAAGTACCCTTGGTTGTAAGCGAATGGGGCGGCTTTGGTTTTGTAAATTATGGCGGTCCGGAAGAATCGTCTGCACGTGCAAATAAGATTAAGGCTTTTAAGAAGGAATTAAGAAACAGGGCCATCGCAGGCGATGTATATACACAGGCAACAAATATAGAAGAAGAAAAAAACGGCCTTATTGATCCACAAACCGGTGAGCTTCAGGTGCCGGCTAATTTGCTTAACTCGGGTAAAAAATAATATACTACGTAAACAAACGCATAAAGTTGCCCTCCGCGATAAGCTACCTTTATGCCTTTCAATGGAATTTTTAAAGGCATATAAAAGCTTTATTAATAGCCGCAACCTTAGCGAAGGCGTTAGAACTACCGTTGGAGTTGCCACGCCTGCCTTAGTGCTAAGCTATTTTAATTTGCTGGCTATAGGTATTGTAATGTCAGTGGGTGCTTTATGTGTAGCAGCTACAGACAATCCCGGGCCAGTTCACCATCGTAAAAATGGAATGCTTGCCTGCAATGTGCTCATTTTTTTTACAGCACTGATAGTTGGGTTGGCATATCATTCGGCAATTACTTTAGGAATAATCCTGTTTGTCCTGTGTTTTATATTCTCCATGATCGGTGTGTATGGTACCAGGGAGACTTCAATTGGGATTGCCGCTTTATTAGTGATGGTTCTTAATCTGCAACATTCAAAGCAAGGATGGGATATCGCCAGCAATGCGTTGTACATACTTTCCGGCGGAATTTGGTTTATGTGTTTCAGCCTGTTGTTATACAGGTTGCGTCCTTATAAACTAATACAGCAATCTTTAGGAGATTACATCGAAAGCACCGCAGATTACCTGCGCACGAGGGCAACTCTCTTTAAAACTGACGTGCAGTATAATGATGCCTACCACCAGTTGTTTTTGAGGCAAATCAGCCTTCAGGAGAAACAAAATATGGTGAGCGAATTACTGTTTAAAACAAGAATAATTATACAGGAAACAACCCTGAAAGGAAGAATATTAGTAATGATTTACCTAGATGTGACGGACATATTTGAGAGGGTCATGACTTCTTACCAACAATATGACATCCTTCATAATCATTTTGCTAAGACATCAATTATGGAACAATGCCGAATGATATTAATACAGCTTGCAGATGAGTTGGAGAACATTGGCATTAGTGTGAAAAGCGGTGAGCCTTCAATTCAAAACAATAATATCGGCATCCAGGCAAAAGAGTTAAAAGAATATTTTCACAGCTTGCGCTCAGATTTTATGAATTCCGAAAATTTAGAAGGCTTTGTTGGTATGGGACGTATTATAGAAAGCCTTGACGATCTCATAAACAGGATAAATACTTTACGCTACTATACTACGTACAACCCAAAAATAAAAAAAAGAAGTACTCAAAAAATACCATATAATAAACTCGCAGATCATAAAGAGATTGAGCCAGGTGTGTTTTTTGATAACTTAAATTTTACATCTAATATATTCAGGCATTCACTCAGGGTATCTGTTGCAGTATTAACAGGCTATATAATTTCATTGCTATTGCATACAGGCCATAGCTATTGGATTTTATTAACCATTATTGTTATCTTAAAACCGGCATACAGTCTTACAAAAAAAAGAAACAAAGACCGGCTAATTGGTACTTTTTGCGGAGTTATTATTGGAGTGCTTTTACTGTTTATAATAAAGAATAATATTGTTTTGTTATCGCTTATGCTGTTGTTCATGGCCGGATGCTATGTATTCTTAAGAACAAATTATTTCATCAGTGTACTGTTGATGACGCCGTATCTTTTAATATTCTTTCATCTTTTATCCCCTGCAGATTTTAAAACTTTACTTACTGACAGGCTTATTGATACTGCCATCGGTTCTGTTATCGCATTTTTTACCAGCATTTTTTTTATCCCAACCTGGGAATATAGAACTATCAAAAGTTATATGACAAAAACTCTTGAAGATAACAGCCGTTATTACAATATCGCTACAAGATTTTTTTATAGAGAACAACCGCCATCAGTTGGTGAGCTACACCTTGCAAGAAAGAACGCCTTTGTATCATTAGCCAATCTTTCAGATGCGTTTACACGCATGTTGTCTGAGCCGAAGCGACAGCAAAAAGAAATAAAAAATGTACACAGGTTTGTTGTGCTTAATCATATTCTTGCTTCACATATTGCAACAATCTCTTACTATCTGCAAACAAAAAAAGAGCTTTTTCGCTCCCCGGTCTTTGAGCTGGTTGTAAAAGAAACTATTCAATACTTTACCAGTGCTATTAAGACTTTAGAGTCGGAGGATGACGCTACATTTATCAACCCCACAAAGCAATCAATACAGGTATTAAATGACCAGGCAGGTATTTTAATGGAAAAAAGAAAACAGGAAGTGCAGCAAGGTATTCTTGAAACAAATACAAAAGATTTACTTATTCAAACAAAGCCGGTAACTGATCAGTTTAATTATGTTTTTTCAATAGCAGAAGATATCAATAAAATTTGCGGCGAAATGCATCTCACCTAAGTCCTCTCCACCAGTGGAGAGGATTTTAAAACTAATGCGCTTCAAGCCAGTTTTCACCAACACCAACTTCTGCATCTGCAGGCACTCCGTTTGGTAACATAAGGGCTGTTTGCATACAATCTATTATGATTGGTTTAATGGTTTCAATTTCATCTTTATGTGCATCAAATACCAATTCGTCATGAACCTGCATTATCATCTTTGAACGAAAATCATTCTTTTTAAACTGATCATGAATTTTTATCATGGCAAGTTTTATCATATCAGCGGCAGTGCCTTGTATTGGGGAATTAATGGCATTTCTTTCAGCGTAGCCACGAACTGTAAAATTTGAAGAGTTTATATCTTTAAGCCAGCGCTTGCGCCCCATCAGCGTTTCAACATATCCGTTCTTTCTGCAAAAATTTATTGAATCATCCATGTATTTTTGAATATTGGCAAATTCTTTTTTATATGTCTCTATAATTTCCTTTGCCTCTCCACGGGAGATACTTAAATTTTCTGACAGGCCGAAAGCACCCTGACCATAAATAATTCCAAAGTTCACGCTCTTCGCTTTATAGCGCATTTCCTTTGTAACATCTTCTTCAGCCACATGAAATACCTTTGATGCTGTTGCTGTATGAATATCCTTTGCCAGTTTAAAGGCATCAACCATAGCCGGGTCGCCACTTATAGCCGCCACAATGCGCAATTCTATTTGAGAATAATCTGCAGATATTATAAAATGATCCTGATCTCTCGGTATAAAAGCCTTTCTTATTTCTCTTCCTCTTTCCGTTCTTACCGGTATATTTTGAAGATTGGGATTATTGCTGCTGAGACGACCTGTTACTGCAATTGCCTGCCCATAACAAGTATGTACTCTGCCTGTTTTCCTGTTTATGATTTGTGGCAAAGCATCAACATAAGTAGACTTTAATTTAGTAAGCTCCCGGTAATTTAAAATGTCTTCTACAATTTTACTTTGGTGAGAAAGTTTAAGCAGCACATCTTCGCCGGTTGCATATTGCCCGCCTTTTGTGGTTTTAGCTTTGGGATCAAGTTTTAACTTCTCAAACAAAACTTCGCCCAATTGTTTTGGTGAAGATAAATTAAACCGGACCTGTGCCTGTTCGTATACACTTTCTTCTGAGCGCTTAGCTTCTATTTCTAACTCTTTGGAATAAAGATTTAAAAAATCCATATCAACTCTTACACCTTCATATTCAATATCAGTAAGGACCTTTATTAAAGGACTCTCTACCTCGTTGAAAACTCTTTCAACCTGTTTAGATTTCAAATACGGAACAAAAACGTTCTTTAACTGCAACGTGATATCAGCATCTTCTACGGCATATTCTTTTACCTTTTCAAGGTCAACATCTCTCATTGTTACCTGGTTCTTTCCTTTTTTACCAATCAGGTCATCAATGCAAACAGGCAAATACCCGAGATATTGTGCACTAAGCAAATCCATGTTCCGCCTGCCTTCCGATTCAATTACATAGTGAGCAAGCAAGGTGTCAAAAATCTTTCCTTTAAGTTCAACCCCATACCATTTTAAAACAAGCAAATCATACTTTATGTTTTGGCCAACCCAAACCTTATTATTATCAGCAAATAAGCCGGAAAAATATTGCAACACTTTTTTTGTACCTTCTATATCTGCGGGACAAGGAACATAGAAGCCCTCTGCCGTTTTATAACTAAAGCTAAGGCCTACCAACTCCGCATTATTTGCATCTACATTTGTGGTTTCAATATCAAAAGAAATCTCCTGCTCTGTGGATAATTTATGAAGAAGATCATTGATGGCTTGTTCACCCTGAACAACAAAATACTGATGTGGTGTATTGGTAATATTTTTTTCAGCAATTAAACCCGGCTTCTCTTCTGCTTTAGCAAGTTCTTCAGGCTTAGGAAGCGGCTGCTCCATAGCGTTACCAAAAAGATCGGTTTGCACAACAGTGTTGCCAACAACAAATGCACTGTATTCTTCACCTAAAATTCTTCTGCCCAAAGTTTTAAATTCAAGCTCTGTAAAAAGATCTTTTAACGCATCTATATTAAAAGGCTTAACCCTAAAATCCTCATCATGAAACTGGCATGGCACTTTTGTAATAATTGTAGCAAGCTTTTTACTCATAATCGCAGACTCCTTGCCCATTCTTATCTTATCTCCCAGAGAGCCTTTGATGTTTTCTGCATTAGCCAAAATATTATCAAGCGTACCATATTCAGCTAAAAGCTTTGAGGCAGTTTTTTCTCCTATGCCAGGTATGCCAGGAATGTTATCACTTGCGTCACCCATTAATCCAAGCATATCAATTACCTGAGATACATCTTTAATATTCCACTTTTCGCATATCTCTTTGGCACCCAAAATTTCAATCTTACCGCCCTGGTATCCGGGCTTATATATCTTTATTTTATCAGTCACCAACTGTCCAAAATCCTTATCGGGAGTAACCATAAAAACTTCGAAACCTTCTTTTTCTGCCTGCTGCGCAAGTCCGCCAATGATATCATCTGCTTCGTAACCATCACACTCTACAACAGGTAAATTAAATCCCTGTATAATCTTTTTTATGTCCGTTAAAGAAGACACCAAATCCTCCGGAGCTTCCTGCCTGTTAGCTTTATAGTCTATAAAATCTGTGTGGCGTTCAGTAGGAGCAACTGTATCAAAAGCAACAGCAAGATGAGTAGGTTTTTCCCTGCTTATAAGATCATATAAGGTATTTGTAAAACCAAACTGTGCATTGGTATTTTTTCCTTTGGAAGTAAGTATGGGATTGCGTATCAGCGCATAATAAGCCCGGTAAATAAGGGCCATAGCATCCAGCAGAAACAATTTTTTTTCCATGAGGCAAAAGTAGCATAATCACTTTTGGTAAGCAAAAGGAGTTAGCTTGTCACTTGTCATTAATGGCATTTGAGAATGGTCATTTAAGAAACCATCTCTATTAACAACTGACCACTGACAATTAATTAATTTCAAAATCTTGCCTCGATATAATAGGGCAGCATAGCCCGCCATGTGGGCCAGTCATGAGTCATGTCTTCGCCCCAGATATCCAATTCATGATTAATTCCATTATCGTAAAGGATGCCGGAAAAATTCCGTGAAGCCCATGGATCTTCAAAACTGCCGCTTCCGGATAAAATGTGAATGTGATTGCTTTTACGAATATTATCCAGGTACCATGGATCAGTAAGATTGGGAATATAATGTTGCGGAGAATTAAAATAAACCTGTTCATCCCAAAAGCCTTTAGTATATTCTGAAAGATCATAAACACCGCTCATGGCAATAACGCCGTCAATTTGCTCGGGGCGTTTTAGAAATAGGTTCATACTGTGCAAAGCGCCAAAAGATGCACCACAGGTAATTATTGGTGTATCGTAA
>CAXSEB010000003.1:17299-19607 GCA_964235805.1 uncultured Chitinophagaceae bacterium
CATTTTTTACAAAGGGAATTACTTCATTAAAAACATATTCATTAAACTGGTTATGACGGATAGCTTTGTGCTCAGGCAGCATTTCATTGTTGAGCCAGCTTTCATTATTTATACTGTTTATAGAAAACACTTTTACTTTACCAGCGTTGATATATGGCGCAAGTGAATCTAACAGTTGAAAGCGCTCATACTCTAAATAATCAGCCGCCGCTGTTGGTATCATTAACAAAGCAAAACCATAATCGCCATAAGTTGCAACGGGCATTTCCCTATCATAAATATCAGGTTTCACATTGGTTCTTCCTTTGCATGCATACAGTGTTAACAGGGTACCTTAGACTTCTCGGCGGAGATTTTTCCAAATAACTCCTCAGCTTTTTCAAACCTGTACCTGAAGATGTTGTTAAGCTGTTTTTTTACAAATAACTTGTTGGCTATGTCTCCCAAAAACCAAAATGGAATTTTATAATGAACTATATCCGTCATTTCAACACCACCTTGTACTACTTTAAAGTGATGCTGGTGATGCCAAAAAGAATAGGGGCCAAAACGTTGCTCATCAATAAAATACTCTTCATTTTCAACATGTGTTATTTCTGTCATCCAATAAAGCGGAAATCCTAAAAGCGGTTTAACCGTATATTCAATTATCTGCCCGGCATACATTTTTCCACCATGATGTTGCGAAACTATTTTAAAACACATATTTGCCGGCGTCATATTAGCAAGATTTGCGGGATTGGAAAAAAACTCCCATGCCTTGTTAAGTGATATTGGTAGTAGCTGAACTTTCTTAAAACTATACACTTTACTCATAGCTTAAATAACAGCTACTTAAAGGAAAAGTTCTGCCACCATGTTAGCTAATGTATGATGTGTTTGGTCTCCAGGCACATGTCTCATAAATTGAATCACTAAACTTACCAATGATAAGGTACGAGCATAACCAGTTTTCATTCAACTAATAATTATTAAATTTTTGTTCATTTTTCTCATAAATGTATTTTCACCAAATGGCGGCAGCTCATTTGTATATCAGGAAACTATTAGCAGCTATTGCTTTCGAAGAAAAAGAAGAGATAAAACGCTACAGCCTCGATCAGCAGCACTCGTTAAAATCTTTGAAGGCTGAAGGACTTGCACTGCATCCTATAATTGTTACCCGAAAAACCTTTGGCTACGCTGATTATCCTGAAATTACTTTTCGCCTGCCTTTCCCTGCTGACACAAACAACTTCCGCGACGGCGCTGCCATTGAATGTTTTTGTACAGGCGAAGAACCAGTTAAAGGCGTTCTTACCAATCTCGATTCAAAATCCGGGGCATTCCGTTTGTTTGCTCCTGATTTTCCTGACTGGATGGAAGATAATAACGTAGGCATTAAACTGGCTGCCGACCAACGCACCATTAGTACTATGAAGACAGTTTTGCATGGTTTAGAAAGTAACAAAGCATTGTACACGTTGTTTGAAAAATTACATGGAGATGTATTTCCTCACAACAATAATGTACAGGAACTCAATATAACGTTTGTGAATCAACAATTAAATAAGAGCCAGCAACAGGCTGTTGCCGCCATTCTTCAAGACGAGGATATTGTTATTGTGCATGGGCCGCCGGGCACTGGTAAAACTACTACATTGGTTGAAGCGATTGTACAATTGATAAGAACAGGTGAAAAAGTATTGGTAAGCGCTCCGAGCAACACTGCTGTTGATAACATCGCTAAAAGCCTTATTATGAAAGGCTTGCAGGTATTGAGAGTTGGGAATACCAGCAAAGTAGATGAAGAGATTTTTTTACATACACCTGAAGGGAAACTTGCGGATGTAAAGCAACAGAAAGAAATAAAGCAACTTAAAAAAAGAGCAGAAGAGTTTCGCAAGATGGCGTTAAAATACAAACGTAGTTTCGGAAAAGCAGAGCGTGAGCAACGCAACCTTTTATTTAAAGAAGTAAAAAATATTCGAAACGAAATAAAAAAATTGCAGGCATATAACGAAGAGAAGCTATTTAGCGAAGCACAGGTGATTTTGGGAACACCAATTGGCTTGTATGATACAAAACTTAATCACATAAACTTTCAAACACTGGTAATTGATGAAGCAGGACAATGTATTGAACCACTGGCGTGGTGCATTTTTCCGCTGGCCCAAAAGTATGTGCTTGCAGGCGATCATCTGCAATTGCCGCCTACAGTTCTCAGTCATGAGGCGGCTGCAATGGGATTAAGCCGGTCTATTTTGGAAGTATGCGTAAATGCGGTTAAAAATACTTTTTTACTGAATACGCAGTACCGCATGCGAAA
>CAXSEB010000003.1:19617-25489 GCA_964235805.1 uncultured Chitinophagaceae bacterium
AAGCCATCGCTGGGTTTTCGGGTGATTATTTTTATAATGGACTGTTGCAAACTGCTGCTCATCTTTCTAACACTGGCATACACATAACTTTTATTGACACAGCAGGCTCAGGCTACAACGAAGTACAGGGAAGCAATGGCATGAGTTTACAAAACGAAGGTGAATTACACATCGCACAGAAACTGGCAGAAGCTGAAATACCTGATCCATCTATTACCGCTTTTATTTCGCCTTACTCGGGACAGGTAGCGGCTGCAAAAGATGTATTGCCAAAACAAATGCGCATCAGCACAATTGATAGTTTCCAGGGGCAGGAAAAAGAGATTATTATTCTATCGCTGGTTCGCAGCAATGATGATGGCGACATTGGCTTTTTAAAAGATTACCGTCGCATGAATGTGGCCATAACCCGTGCTAAAGAACAGTTGTTTGTAATAGGCGACAGCGCTACCATCGGCGCAGATCCGTTTTATAATGCCTTTCTTATTTATATGGAAAAACATGGAAATTATAGAACGGTTTGGGAGTTTGACCTGTAAAGCGAATCTAATTAATGAACATGAAGCAATGGACGCAAATAGCTGCAAGAGAAATACAATTGGTAAACTGCATTAAGCTTATCATTTTGCAGTCATATTCCAAGAAATGATCACTTGTTTTCAGGACAGTTACCGTTATAAAAACCTTTAAATCATTTCTATCAAGCGGGGATGAAAACGCTTCTTCTTACCTTTACAATATGCAGCATTACAGGGATATTCTCCAACAAAATTTTAATGTAGAGTATCAAAAATTAAACACAGAACAACGCAAAGCAGTTGATACCATTGAAGGGCCGGTTATGGTTATTGCAGGGCCGGGTACTGGTAAAACGCAAATTCTTGCGGCAAGAATTGGTAAGATATTATTAGAGACGGATGTATCTCCGCAAAACATTTTATGCCTTACTTATACTGATGCCGGAGCAATTGCCATGCGGAGAAGATTACTGCAATTTATCGGTGCTGATGCATACAAGGTGCATATTTATACATTCCATTCTTTTTGCAATGATATTATACAGGATAACCTATCAATGTTTGAAAAGACAGCACTGAACCCGATTTCAGAGCTTCAGAAGATTGAACTATTCAAAGAACTTATCGATAGTTTCCCTAAAAACCATTTGCTGAAAAGATATCGTGGCGATGTGTATTACGAAATAAAGAATCTGCAGAATCTATTTTCCGCCATGAAAAGAGAAGGCTGGAACCAGGAATTTTTACAGCCAAGAATTGACATGTACCTGGAAAGGATAAAAACAGACGATGAATTCAAATATAAAAATGACAGGAAAGGGCAATGGAAAAAAGGAGATTACAAGCCAGCCTATTATGAAGAAAAGTTAAGGATGGAGAAGTTTTGTGCAGCAGTAAATGAATTTCAGCATTTCCAGGATATGATGAAGCAAAGAAACCTGTATGACTTTGATGACATGATCAATTGGGTGATAAAAGCTTTCGAAGAAAATAAAAACCTTCTTGCTAATTACCAGGAAAAATATCAATACATACTGGTTGACGAATACCAGGATACGAGCGGAACCCAAAATAAAATTGTTGAGTTATTAGTAAGTTACTGGGAAAATCCAAATGTATTTGTTGTGGGTGATGATGATCAGAGTATCTTCCGTTTCCAGGGAGCCAACATCGAGAACATGGCATCATTTGTAAACGGGTATGCTGATCTTTTAAAAGTTGTTCTTACCAGTAATTATAGGTCTACACAAGGTATTCTCGATATATCAAAAACACTTATTGAAAGAAATAATGAAAGGCTTATCAATAAGTTTGAAGGTTTGAGCAAGCATCTTGTTTCGTCACGGGAAGAGCTGATGAAACTGTTGCATGATCCAACAATTGTTGAATATAAAACTGTCAAAGATGAAATGGCAGATATCACCAATAAGGTTGAAGCCCTTGTACAGCAAGGCATTGAGCCTGGAAGAATAGCAGTGATTTTTAAAGAAAATAAATATGGTGAAGACCTTATAAAATATTTCCGGCTAAAGAATATCCCCGTTTTTTCAAAAAGAAGCGTCAATATTATTCAGCATCCATTTTCAAAAAAAATAATCCAGTTGTTAAGATATCTTGCTGCAGAGCACGATATTTCTTATGGAGGCGATGAGATGTTATTTGAAATATTACATTTCGATTTTTATAAAATTCCGCCTATCGAAATTGCAAAGCTTACTGTAGAAGTAAACAACAAACAACATGGAGGAGAATTAACTTCTATAAGAAAATTACTTTATGATAAAGCTAACAAGCCTGCTAAAAACTTATTTGATACCGGCATTGATGAAGAGTTAAAAGGCTTTAGCAAAATCATTGAAAAATTAATTGCTGATGTTTCAAACCTTACGTTACAACAGCTTTTCGAAAACCTGATCTGCAATGCGGGTGTGCTTGGCTACATAATGAAGAGCGACGAAAAAATAACGCTGATGCAAATGCTTACAGCGCTATTTGATTTCATAAAAGACGAAACATCACGCAACCCATTGTTGAATTTGCAGGGACTTATATCTATAATTGACCTGATGGAAAAAGAAGATCTTCCACTTTCCATGATGAAGGTGTCAGGAAGCGATAAAGGCGTGAACCTCTTGACAGCGCATGGTTCCAAAGGTTTGGAGTTTGAACATGTGTTTGTGGCAGGCTTAAATGCATCTTTATGGGAAAAGAAAAGAAAGCCGCAAAGTGGCTTTAGGTTTCCTGATACGGTTTTCTCTTCGCTACCCTCAGCGAATGATGATGAAGAACTTCGCAGGTTATTTTATGTGGCTTTAACAAGGGCAGAAAAACATCTGCAGATTTCATATGTAAAATATAAAGCCGATGCTAAAGAGTTAGAGCCTTCAATGTTTATTGCTGAAATTTTACAAACTCATGAAATACCAATTGAAAGAATTGAGCTTGCCGATAGTGAACTTATGGATTTCGAAATACTGAATTTTACCTGCCTTGCTCCTGAGATTGAAAAATCAGAGAAAGACTTTATAACCGCCCTTGTTGAAAAATATGTAATGAATGTTACCTCGTTAAACAACTATTTAAAATGTCCGCTGGAATTTTATTTTAAAAATTTATTAAGAATCCCTTCAGGAAAATCGGAAAATACGGAATTTGGAAGCGCCGTACATTTTGCGCTTCAACGATTATTTGAAAAAATGCAGAAGCATGAAAAGCAGCAATTCGGTTCAAAAGAAGAAGTGATAGATGATTTCAAATGGTATATGATCCGCCATCGTGAAAACTTTAATAAAGAGGCGTTTGAAAGAAGAATGGAATATGGAGAAGAAGTTCTGAGTAATTATTACGAAAAATATATTCCCTTTTCTAATAGGATTGTTGCTGTTGAACGCAACATAAAAAATGTGGTAGTAAACGGCGTTCCTTTAAAAGGTAAGATTGATAAGCTTGAATTTACCGGTAAAGAAGTTAACGTTGTTGATTATAAAACCGGTGATGTTACCAGCAATTACACCAAAGAAAAATTATGTACTCCCAACGATAAGGAACCCAATGGCGGCGATTATTGGCGCCAGGCAGTGTTTTATAAAATACTGGTAGATAACGACAAAAAAGACTGGAAAGTGGTTAGCACAGAATTCGATTTTGTAGAACCTGATAAGAATAAAGACTTTAAAAAAATTAAAGTTATAATTCAGCCGCAAGATATTGAAACCGTGATGCACCAAGTAACAATGGTTTGGCAAAAAATTCAGCAACATGATTTTTATACCGGCTGCGGAAAGGAAAATTGCCACTGGTGCAATTTTGTAAAGGAGAATAAACTCGAAGTAGCGCTGCATGAAATGGCGGAAGAGGAAGTATGAACCATGATTTAAAGGAATGTGACGATTATTAGGAACGGATCTTTTTTAGTAAACATTTTGTTATCCTTTTCCTTTTTATCTTATTAATCTAAGAAATTCCGGTTCAGAAATTTATGTTTGCAGACAGTATGAAAAGACCTTTATTTTCTTTCCTCTTAATTCTTTTAATCCCAAAAATAATAGTTCTCACATCTGGCTGTGCACAGATCATTTCTCCAACAGGCGGCAAAAGAGATACAATTCCGCCGGTGTTATTAACAGCTAAGCCTGGTTTAAACACTACAAATTTCACAGGCAACCGCATCACTCTAAACTTTGATGAATACATTTTATTAGACCAGCTAAGAGAAAATTTATTGGTATCGCCAACTCCAAAAAACGATCCATATGTAGATTATAAATTGAAAACAGTAACCATTAAAATTCGCGACACACTACAGCCCAACACTACATACACTATTGATCTTGGTAATGCTATACACGACAACAATGAGAATAATATTTTAAAAGATTTCTCCTATGTTTTTTCCACCGGACCTGTTATTGATTCTCTCAAATTTAATGGTAAGGTTACGTTGGCAGAAACCGGCAAGGCTGATAGCACATTGCAGGTATATCTTTATAATAACCTTGATGATTCGGCAGTTAGTAAACTAAAGCCCAAATACATTGCACGCTTAGATAGTTCAGGAAATTTCTCTTTCAAAAATCTTTCCGAAGGTTTATATAAAGTTTATGCATTAAAGGATGGCGATGGAAGTAAAACGTATAATAGCACTGCAGAAATGTTTGCTTTTAAAGATACCACGGTAAATGTAAACGCAAATACAGCCCCGGTAATTCTATATGCTTATATAGAAGAAAAAGACAAGCCCCGAATAACGAAGACATCTACGCCGGCTGAAAAAAAATTAAAGTTTGCTGTAAGAGTTCCCGGCGAAAAGCAGGACATTTTAAATGATCTTGTTATAGAATTTAATAAGCCTTTAAAAAAGTTTGATAGCCAAAAAATATTACTTACCGATACTTTGTTCCATAATACAAATGCTGTAATAAGTATTGATACCACTTTAAAGAAAGTAATGGTTAAAAATAAATGGCTTCCGGATTCCACATATGAATTAATTATTTTAAAAGATATTGGAAGTGAGAGTACCGGGCTTGTTCTTGCCAAGTCTGATACTATCCGGTTTAAAACGCGGAGTGAGACTGACTATGGAAGCATTAAATTTAATTTTACCAATTTTAACAACAATACAAACCCGGTATTGCAGTTTATAAAAAGCAACGAAGTCTTCAGGTCATATCCTTTATCATCAGCTACATGGAGTGCCCCTCAATTTGATCCCGGTGAATATGAACTAAGGATTTTGTTCGATGCAAATAAAAATGGAATTTGGGATCCGGGGAATTATGGTAAAAAGTTACAACCAGAAAAAGTGTACCAGCTCGCCCAAAAGTTAAACATTAAAGGTAATTGGGAAAATGAGAGAGAGATAGAATTACCAAACTTTCATTAATCATTGCTTGCTTTATAAGTTTGCTGACAAATGATTAGAGCTGTGAAATAAAAAAGACACTATAATAGTTAGTGCCTTTTAAATTGAGAGATTACTACCTGTCTATAGTTCATTGCTGTTCGCATCATTTCTTCTTCCTTCGTCAAAACCTCTTGCCTTTTCTGTGGCGCTGGATGCTTTTACATTTACATTACCTTGCTTTTTTCCATTTGAAGATTTTGCTTCTCCGGAGTTTTTACTCGTGGTAGATTTGCTTTTACCTGAAGTAGCGTTTTTAGCTGTAGTAGGCATAAAAGAAATTTTAGGGTTTAAATTATAAATAAAAGTTAACAGCAATTATGCCAATCTAATTGAAGGGAAAGTATTGCTTTTTACAATTCAGTAACAACAATAGCGCTAACCGTAATTGTAATAAAAGTAACTATCATTACATGTTACGGCGATATTGACCTCCAACCTCATAAAGTGC
>CAXSEB010000004.1:0-3854 GCA_964235805.1 uncultured Chitinophagaceae bacterium
AGCTTCCTTAGAAGGTGAATGACTAAGCATGGTAACCTCTGCGCCAAAAGATACAGCAAGCTTTACGCCCATATGCCCTAAGCCACCCAAACCAAGAATGCCTACCTTATGCCCTCTACCCACGTTCCAATGACGAAGCGGTGAATAAGTGGTAATACCTGCACAAAGCAATGGAGCTACACCTTGCAGCGGAAGTTTATCAGAAATGGTAAGTACAAAATCTTCGTGCACTAAAATTTGTTTGCTGTATCCCCCGTAAGTTACGCCGCTGCCATCTCTTTCTTTTCCGTTATAAGTGCCCACCATTCCGTTTTCGCAGTACTGCTCAAAACCTTCTTTACAATTATCACACTCGCGGCAGCTATCTACCATACATCCAACAGCAGCAAGATCGCCTTCTTTAAACTTGCTTACCTGCGAGCCTACTCTTGCTACTCTGCCAACGATCTCGTGGCCCGGAACTGCCGGATACATTGTACCGCCCCATTCATTGCGAACAGTATGAAGATCGCTGTGACAAACGCCACAATATAAAATATCTATTTGTACATCATTAGGTTTCGGATCACGTCTTTCAAATGTCCACGGTTCCAGCGGAGTAGTTGCTGATTGTGCAGCGTATGCTTTAGTTTGTATCATAATATTTTTTAATGGGCAACAAAAGTACGGCCAAAAAGTTTTGATGTATTAGAAAAAGAATAAATGTTCTTCTTTATAAATTACAAGCAACATGCAGCCGAAGTTTTGTACATAAGTTTGCAAAAACTAAAAAACCATGGCGTCACTTTTTCAGCCTTTAAAGATCAGAAGCATAGAATTAAGGAACAGGATTGTTGTATCGCCAATGTGCCAATACTCAAGCACAGATGGGTTTGCAAACGACTGGCATTTTGTACACCTTGGCAGCAGGGCAGTTGGTGGCGCCGGTTTAATAATTACTGAAGCGGCGGCGGTTTCTCCAGAAGGAAGAATTTCTCCTTACGATCTTGGTATTTGGAAAGATGAACATATTGCTGAATTAAAAAAAATAACCGGGTTTACAGAAGCACATGGCGCTGTGCCGGGTATTCAGTTGGCGCATGCCGGGCGTAAAGCAAGCCGCCATGTACCGTGGAAGGGAGGAGCTGCGTTAATGCCCGGAGAGAATGCCTGGCAAACACTTGCGCCAAGTGAGATTGCCTTTAAAGATACTGAGCCATTGCCTAGAGCAATGAATGAAAATGATATTAATAAAGCTATTTCTGATTTTAAAGCCGCAACCACAAGAGCATTAAAAGCCAGCTTTAAATTAATTGAGATACATGCAGCTCATGGCTATTTAATAAATGAATTTTTATCACCATTAAGCAACCACAGAACTGATGAATATGGAGGCAACTTTGATAACCGCATAAGATTTTTAATAGAGATAGTTAAAACAATACGTGAAGGATGGAAAGATGAATACCCGTTATTTGTTCGGATATCGGCAACTGATTGGGTAGATGGCGGCTGGAATGAAGAGGATTCAGTTGCACTCGCAAATGTGTTAAAAACACATGGGGTTGATTTAATAGATTGTTCTTCAGGCGGCAATTCACATGAGCAAAAAATACCGGTTGCACCATTATACCAGGTTCCTTTTTCAGAAAAAATAAAAAAAGAAACCGGCATTTTAACAGGTGCTGTAGGCCTTATAACAACTGCTGAAGAAGCAGAACAAATTGTTAGCAACCAGCAAGCCGACATTGTTATATTAGCAAGACAACTATTACGTGACCCTTATTTTCCACTACACGCAGCTAAAACTTTAGGAGCCGAAATAAAATGGCCTGACCAATATGAAAGGGCAAAAAGATAGTATGTAAATTACTTTTGCCGAAAACATATGTAAACATAGAAGCTGTTGATATAGTTAAGCAAAACAAATCTGCTAAATTTTTACTTCACCTTCGTCTTCGTTTTGCCAGTATTTTATGCGGTTTGCTTTTACATGTATCATTGTAATGCCCGGCGTATCTGTTCCCTGCGGAAACCATTGCTTCAATTCATCAAGCCAATGTTCTTTTAATTTTTCTTTATCAGTGATAAGCTTTGCTTTACCGCTTAAAGCAATGTAGAGATCTTTATCGCCTTCAAAGTTCAGGCTTACCTGCGGATTTTCTGTTATATCTTTTACTGCATGTGATTCTTCAAATGTAAAAAAGTATGAGTTTCCATCGTATTCAACATCGCCGTTATTTGACATTGGACGAGAGGAAAGTTCACCGTTATTTTTTTGTGTTGTCAACATGCAAATATCTAGTTTGCGCATTTTTAGTGCAACGTCACTTAGGTTGTTCTTTGCCATAATCATTTTTTTTTCTTAACAAGAAAAAAATGATTTAGTTGAGAGAGACCATATTTATCTTCCTGTCTTTTATGATTCTTAGTTCTTACTACCTAAGAAAAAAGATCGGCAATAAAAAAACCTGGCTTAATACCAGGTTTAATAATTATACATCTTCTAATTCAAGTTTACCGACCTTGCTTTTTGTCTTTTTCATTACCGATAATATAACCTCCGGCTGCACCAACTGCTCCGCCAATTAACGCTCCTTTGCCTTTCTTCTTACTTATTACAGCACCTGCAACTGCTCCACCTACTCCGCCGATTGCAGCTCCTTTGGCTCTGTTGCTCCATCCGCTTTTACGAACAGGTGCTGCCGCAGCTTGCGAACTAATAACAGTATTAGTATGTGCTGAACCGCCATTGCTATGTGAAACTGCCTTTGGTGTGGCATTTGTTTTTGCCGGTGCTGCAGTTGTAAAAGTAGTTGTAGTTACACTGCCATCGGGTGAATGTGTTTCAACTACTTTTTTTGTAGCTCCCGGGGGCAGCAAAGCTTCATTGCTTGCAGTATCTGCCATCATGTTGTTCCGGTAGACGCCGGTTGTATCTGTACCAACTACATCTTTAGTTGTGTCAGCCGTTTTAGAAGTACATGCGGCAAAACAAAAAGTGATAGCAAAAGCAATAAGTAATGTTTTCATGTTTTTTAAAGTTTATTATACTGCTAAAACGTTAACACTTGCTGTTTAGTACATACGGTATAAACTACCTTGCAGTATCTGCTGCCTGCTGTGCCTTATCTTTTTTACGACCTAAAATATAACCGCCTGCAGCACCAACTGCGCCACCTATTATTGCACCCTTACCTTTCTTTTTACTAAGTATTGCACCACCTAAGGCACCACCAACTCCACCGATTGTTGCACCCTTTGCTGCATTACTCCATCCTTTTTTCTCAGGAACTGCTGCAGGTGTTGTTGATGTTGTTGTACCTGCTGCAGGAGCTGTTGATGCGCCTGTAGTTGTTGCAGTACCCTGAGTAGCCGGAGCTGGTGTAACCGGAGCCGGGGTAACTGTTTTAGTTTCAGTGTTTGTAGAGTGGGTTGTAACCGTTCTAGGGGTTGTTCTTTTAGGAGAAGGCTTGTATGTGGTTGTCTTTGCTGCTTCCACCCGCTTTTCACTTGTTAAAGCAGTTGGCGGAACTGCGGCCGGTGGAGCAAAGTTCCCGGTATCGGCCATAGTGTTATTCTTATACACATTAGAATCAGATACACCTACAACGTCTTTAGTTGTTTCGGTACTTGATTTTTGATCACTATTGCATGCTGCAAAAATTGAAATGGCAGCAAATAAAACTGGTATCTTTCTCATAATTTAAATTTTATACAATTAATATATTTTGCAAATGTCTACAACATCAGCGTTCGATGTTTCACTAAAGAGAAAAGTGTGCCATAACTTATTTTACCACTTTTCCTTGCTGTTATTAGGTTACCTGATTTGTTAACGAAATTTAAAAACTAAAATTCTGTTGAAACCTTAC
>CAXSEB010000004.1:3864-9562 GCA_964235805.1 uncultured Chitinophagaceae bacterium
CATCCATTTATTAGTGATGGCGCTTGTTTTTCGACTATTTTTTAAAGATTGAAACTAAGCCTTCCTCCTGCCGTTATTTTTGCAAACATTTGCAACAATAAAACTTTTACAAGACAGTTTTTCCGTTAGTAGTTCATACCCGTACATGGAAAAAACGGCCTTAATATCAGGTAATTTATTTGCTTCCAACTTGCAGATTACTCTAAAAAATAAATACATAAATTTTAATAAAAACATTTGCCAGTATTGACCCCTGTTGGTGCTTTGTTCAAAATCAGCATATAGCCAAATACCATTTTGTTTTAAAGAATTATGTAATTGCTTAAATATCAACTGGCAGTTCATTTGCGAAAAATTATCAAAAAAAAACGAAGTGATAATTACATCATAAGCACCGCCTTTAAGCTGAAGATCCTCAACCGGCTTGTTGATAAATTCTATTGCATTCAAGCCACAATTCCTGTGCTTCGATTTGTGAACCATTTTCTCTGATGCATCTACATAAGTAATAGCCAAGCCTGAGCTATACAATTTTGAGATTTCTTCAAGTATCCAGCCTGTTCCACCGCCAACAATTAATACCTTGCTGCCAGGAAAAATATATGGTAAGATTGCTGTCTGCGCCTTTTTTATTGCCTTGCCAAACACTAATTGACTAAGAAGATCGTAGCACCACGCAATTCTATTATAATTGTTATGCCCCATTACATTATGCTGGAATTCCTAATGTTACATGATTCTCACTCCTAATCAATACAACGTATACGTTTTACCAGATTAGCTGAGAAACACATTTAAATTGTAACAGGTAATATTGTTCATTCTTCAGGCAGGAAGTAAAAAATTTCACCAAGAATAAAAACAAAAGACAAAATCCACGCCTGATGATTAACTGCTTTTGTTGCTTACTTCCTTTGATAAACTCTAACGTAATCCACAAGCATGCTAGCCGGAAACTTGCTGTCATCTACGGTTTGACCTGGCCAATCGCCGCCAACTGCAAGATCTAATATAATGAAGAAGGGCCTGTGAAACGCTGTAGTATTATTTATATTATTGTGTATATCTGCTTCCCTGAACTGAATTCCATCTACACTCCATTTAATTGCATTAGCATCCCATTCAAGGGTATAAATATGAAAGTTTGAAAGTGAATCTTTTGAGGTATTTCCACCAAAGGATACATGACCATTGTTATTCCAATGAATTGTTCCGTAAACTAAATTATCACTATTAATATGTTCCATAATATCTGTTTCTCCACATTCAGGCCAACCTACTGAATTTATATTTGCACCCAACAACCAGAATGCCGGCCACAAACCTTGTCCAACTGGCATACTAATTCGTGCTTCAAATTTACCGTAAGTAAATTCATGTTTTCCAAGGGTTGTCATTCTTGAAGAAGTGTAACTATTACCGCTAACATTTTCTTTACTGGCTGTAATAACTAAATTGCCGTTTAATATACTTGCATTATTCTGCTGGTAATATTCCTGTTCGTGATTGCCCCATCCTGAGCCTCCTGTTTCAAAGTTCCAGTTCGCAGTATCTATTAAGGGTGTATCAAATTCATCAGACCATGCCAGCTTATACGATTTTGGTGTATCGGCCGGAGGAATAACCGGTGGAGTTGGGTTTGGAGTTATAACGGTTTGCTTTGAAGTCTTTTTACAAGAAGCTGCTAACAAAGACACTAAAAGAAATAAAATGCAAAAGGTCCTTGAGACAAAAATAAAGTGTTTCATAATTCCGGCTTTAAGTCGCATAATAATGGCATAAGGTAGATATATTTCTTTACAATATTTGATGAGAAATAAATTTTTGATGTGACTAAAAACCTAAAAATGCTGATCTTTTAATAACTGGAAAAAAGCTGATAGAAAAACTTTGTTTTTTAGTTAGTATCGTTAAATAAATTTATTGCAGGTTGCGATCCGTGGGTAAATAAGTCAGTCTCTATAACGCTGCTTTCATGAGTGTCCGTTGGTTGTGCGGCTAAAGTAAAATAGAATGTACTTCCCTTGCCAAGTGTGGATTTAACCCATATTTTACCGTGATGCAGCTCTACTATCTTTTTACAATGTGAAAGGCCAATGCCCGAGCCTTTATATTCTGTTCTGTTGTGAAGGCGTTGAAAGATTATAAATATTTTTTCATTGTGCTGCTTATCTATCCCAATACCATTATCTGAAAATGCAAACTGCCAGTAATTATCTATTTTTAAAACAGATATATTTATTATTGGGCAAACATCTTTTGCTCTAAATTTTATTGCGTTGATAAGTAAATTTTGAAAAAGCTGTTTCATCTCGGTTGGATAACCTTGTATCACAGGCAAAGGATCCGATTTAATTTCGGCAGCACAATCAGATATGGCGATATCAATATCAGCCAGCACGTCTTTCAAAATTTTGTTGCAGTCGACTCTTACAAATTCACCCTTAACCCCAATTCTTGAAAAATCAAGCAAATCTTTTATAAGCGTTTTCATCCTGTCAGAAGAGTCAACAATGTAGCTGAAGTATTTATCTGCTTTTTCATCTAATTGGCCCTGGTATTGCTTCTGAATTAATTGCACATAGCTTGAGCTGGTTCTTAATGGCTCCTGCAGATCATGAGATGCCACATAAGCAAACTGCTCCAGTTCTTTATTTTTTCTTTTTAATTCTATATTAAAGCGGTCGGCCTGCTCTCTTGCCTTATCAGATTCTGCGTGAGCTTTTTCTGCCTCTACCCGGGCTCTGTGTTCTTCATCATTCATGTGCAGCAATTGTGCTGTCTGCAATTTTACACGCCTTTCAAGTGCCTTCTTTTGCACTTGTATTACTTTTACCCTGTAATAATATAAACCAAAAACACCAGCTGTTACACTGATAATTATTAATAATTTAAACCACCATTTTAACCAAAAAGGCGGAGTAATAGTAAGTTGAATGGCAGTAATATGAGATGACCATTCGCCTTCGTTATTCAATCCCCTAACCTTGAAGACATAATTTCCGGGATCGAGGTTAGTATATGTTGCCACCCTGTTAATACCTACATCATTCCAGCCTTTATCAAAATTCTCAAGCATGTATTCATAGTGCTTCTTTTCAGCAGATGTATAATTAAGTGAGGCGAATTCAAATGAAAAAACTGAACTTTTGTAAGGCAGCGTAATCTCTTTGGTTTCGGAAATATCAACTTTTAGCGGAGAATGGCTGTTTTCATTTCTTGCAACCTGAACGTCTCTGTTAAACACCTGGAAATTGGTAAAAACCAACGGAGGCTCAAACGCAACCTGTTTAATTTTATCAGGAACAAATTGATTAAACCCATTATTACCGCCAAAATACATTACGCCAGTGTTGCTTTTACAATACGCCTGTTCTTTGAACTCATTGCCTTGCAAACCATCTGCCACACCAAAATTTTTAAACTTTTTGGTTACAGGATTAAACCGGGAAACACCATTATTAGTACTGATCCAAAGATTTTTTTGATCATCTTCCAATATCCCAAACACTATGTTGTTGGGAAGCCCATCTTCAGTAGTGTAAGTTGTAAATGATTTGGTTTTATAATCAAGGAAGCTCAAACCTTTTGATGTACCGATCCATAGGTTTTTATCTCTATCTTCAAAAACGTTTCCTACACCGTTATTTGCAATACTATTTTTATTATCATCATGAAGATAATGAGTGAAAATACCGGTTTGCTTGTCGAACACATTTAATCCGGCCGCATCAGTACCTATCAATATTTTTCCATTGCTATTCTGTTGAAGAGAGACTATACTATTACTGCTGATACCATTATTATTATTTACATCATATTTAAAGTGCCTGAAAGTATTACTTTCCGGCTCATATAAATTTAGTCCGCCACCACTCGTGCCGATCCAAATACTTCCTTCTTTATCCCTAAAGATTGACCAGGCATTATTACTGCTTAAGCTCGTTGCATCTGAAGGATCATTTTTAAAATGCATGAAAGTTTTAGCTGCCGGGTTAAATACAGTTATTCCATCTGCCCAGGTGCCAACCCAAATATTACCACTAACATCTTCACAAACACTTAATACGTAATCACCGCAAATACTGTTCTTGTCTTTTGCTTTATGCCGGAAATATTTAAAGCTTCCGCTTGCAGGATCAAACAAATTTAGTCCGCCGCCATCAGTGCCAACCCAAATGTTCTTTTTAGAATCTTCATAAATACAAAGCACTTTATTATGGCTAAGGCTGTTTTCTAAAGAGATGTGTTTATAGTGAATAAATTTATCTCTATCACGACTTACCAGATCCACACCGGCATTAAAAGTGCCGATCCACAAGTTGCCTTTGTTATCTTTAACAAGGGAATAGATAGAATTACTGCCTAGGCTTGTTGCGTCAAACTCATTGTTTTGGTAAGTTTTAAACACATTATTTAATGGATCGAAAATGCTTAAACCTCCATTTTCAGTACCGATCCATAAATCGTTTTTATTATCTTCTGTTATAACAAAAACAGCATCGTTAGCCAGGCTATTTGTATTATTAATGTCATGTTTAAAGTGGCTAAATTCACCTTTTTCGTTATTTAACAGATCTAAACCTCCGCCGTTTGTACCCACCCATAATTGATGCTTGCTGTCTTCATAAGCTATATATACATCATTACTGCTTATAGACTTTTTATCTTGCTCATTATGTTTAAAATGTTTAAAGCTTTTAGTTTTTGTATCGAATAGGTTGAGGCCGCCGCCGGCTGTAGATATCCATAAATTACCTTTACTGTCTTTAAATATATTTTTCACAAACACATCAGACAGGCTGTTAACGTTACTCTTATTGTAGTTATAATGAGTAAATACATTCTTTTTAGGATCGAACATATCCATTCCTGCATCCTGCGTGCCTATCCATAGATTTCCAAGGCTATCCTCAAGAACAGTATTTATAAAATCGCTTGATACGCTATTGCTATTTTTCGGATCATGCCTAAACGAGGTGAACTGGTTTTTTTTCCAATCAAACTTGTTTAGTCCGCCACCGCCGGTTGCTATCCAGAAGTAGTCGTTTTTGCTTTCGGTAATTGCCAGTATATAGTTATCACTTAAGCTATTTTTGTTGCCAGGTTTATTTTTATAAACAGTAAACTTATAACCATCATATTTGTTCAATCCATCCTTGGTACCAAACCACATAAAACCTTTGCTATCCTGCATAATACAAATCACATTGCTTTGTGACAATCCTTCACCTGTTCCAAAGTGCTCAAACTGAAGTTGCTGGTTTTGCGCAACGCCTAAAAGAAAAAGAGAGTGAAACAACATTAAAAGAAAGTATCGATACATTTTCATGGAACGGGATTTTTCATGTGATGCACATCAAAGGATGAAGTGCAGTATTTATTAATTACTAAGGTTAATAATTCCTTTGTTAAAGGTTTAGGGTAAAAGCCGGAAACGCCATGTATGTTTATGGCTTTTATTTTATCATCAGGGTTTAGCGAAGTAGTAAGCATGATGATTATAACGTTCTCTTTATTGGTTATTGGTAGTTCGTTGAACCTGCAAAGAAATTCCCAGCCATTCATCGCAGGCATATTTATATCAACAAATATTACCTGGGGCCATGGATAATTTTTATCCGTGCACAAACAGCTTTCACTGCCAAGAGGTTACGGGTTGCAATCTTGCCGCCTGCCTTAATCCGTATTTGTTTCG
>CAXSEB010000004.1:9572-22456 GCA_964235805.1 uncultured Chitinophagaceae bacterium
GATAATCTTTATCCTTGCACAAACAGTTTGCGCTGCTTAGGAGATAGCGGATAGCATCTTCGCCGCTGTCTTCAATCTGTATATGTTCTGTATAGTCAGCTTGTTCAATTACCATTCTGCTTAAATAATTTGTTGGCTCATCATCATCAATCAGCATTATGCATCTCAACTTTGGCTTCATTTATTTTTTCTTTGGATGAATGAATAGTAAAATAGAAAGTACATCCTTTGCCCGGTGTTGATTGTACCCAGATTTTTCCATGGTGCAGTTCTGCGATCTTTTTACAATGCGATAATCCTATCCCGGAACCCTGGTATTCCTTACGGGTGTGTAAACGTTGAAAGATTATAAATATCCTTTCGTTATATTTTGGGTCAATGCCAATGCCATTGTCACTAAATGCAAACCGCCAGTGATCACTTTTTTCTTCTGCAGAAATTTTGATCTTTGGAGTAAGGTCTTTATGCCTGAACTTTATCGAGTTTGAAATAAGGTTTTGAAATAGCTGCTTTAGCTCCGTTGAATAGCCACTAACAACCGGCAATATTTCTGATTGAATTTCTGCGCCAGAATCCTTTATTGCTTTGTCCAAATCGGTAACAGCATCTTTAAGTACCATGTTGCAATCAACCTGCTGCACATCTTTGTTGATACCAATCCTCGAAAAATCCAGCAGATCGTTTATAAGCACTCTCATTCTGTCTGATGCCTGTACTATAAAATCCAGGTATTTATCTGCTTTGGAATCCAGCTTGCCAAAGTACTGTTGCTTAAAAATTTCTACAAAGCTGATAGTGGTTCGCAAAGGTTCCTGCAAGTCATGTGAGGCAACATAAGCAAATTGTTCAAGTTCTTTATTTTTCTGCTCGAGCTTAAAATTATTTATTACAAGATTGGCCTGTGACCTTTTAAGCTGCTCCTCGCTTTGCTTACGTTTTGTAATATCGGTTACCATTGCCAATGAGCCCTTATAATCTCCATCTTCCCCAAAAACAGGATTTGCTGAAACTTGTGTCCATACAAGTTTTCCTGACTTTGTAACGAATTGCAATTCATACGTTTCTTTTACGCCTTTCCGTCTTTTTAAAGAGGTTTTCAATACAAGGTCTTTTTCCCTTTCGAGCATAAAATCACAATCCTCTTTTCCTATCATTTCCTCCGGCGAATATTCAAGTATTTCAGCCATCTTTTTATTTACAAAAGTTATTCGGTTGTTTTCATCTCCGAGCCATATCCCTTCCTGGGCAGTTTCAACAATTTGCCGGTAATTTTCTTCACTGTTTTTAAGTTCTGCTTCTGCTTTTTTTCTTGAAGTAATATCCTGCATAGCCCCAACCATCCTTATTGGTTTTTTATCCTCATCATATACTATCTGGCCCCTGTCGTAAACATAAGCAACGTCACCATTTTTCTTTATATACCTATATTCATCTTCCCAATTACCGGTATCTGAGTTTTTTATTTCATTTTCAATACCATCAACTACTTTTCGTGCATCATCCGGATGGATTCTGGCAGACCATAAACTTATATGCATTTTATTCCCGGGTACACAGTATCCATAAAGCTTTGCATAAGCATCGCTCATATAAACTTCATTAGTTAAAAGATCCCAATCCCAGATAGCATCGTTGGTAGCTTTTGTAACTAATTCAAACCGGTAATTACTTTCCCTAAGATGCATCTCTGCTTCTTTTCGTGCAGTGATATTTTGATGGGTTAGCACAATCTTTGGAGCATCACTTTCAAAATTTGTAACACGCAGTAAGAACCAGCGTTGTTCGCCGGAGGAGTAATAAGGATATTCAAGCTCAAAAATATTTTTTTCTTTTTTAAGAACCGATAGAATTCCATCCAATGCCTGTTTTGCTATTTCATCACCGGCGGCGATAGCCCTTTTACATAAGTCAAAATAATTTCTTCCTTTTGATATTCTTACAAGATCAATTTCATTGTTTGCCCTTGAAAAGTCTTCCCACGCTTTATTTACAGCAATCACTAACCCCTTGTCATCTATCACGGCAATGTGAGAATTGAGCGATGCAAGCACTCCTTTATTGAACGCTTCACTGGTTTCTAATGCTTGCTCGGCATTTTTACGCTGTGTGATATCTCTTGTTACACCATCAACCCTTATAAGGTTTCCATTTTCATTTAAGGTAGGTGTGATATTGGTTTCTACCCAACGAATGGTTTTATCCTTACGAATTATACGGTATTGATTGTTTACGTATTTACCTTGCCGCAGTAACTCATCCTCGTTATTAAGAACATGTTTATCATCAGGGTGAATAATATCAAACCAAAGCTTATAATCAGCCATAAATTCGTTTTCAGAATACCCATACAATTTTTCACAGGTAGCTGATATCTGGATTACCTTTAAAGAGGTCATGTTTACTGAAAAGAAGATCTCGTCTATTGAATTAAAGAGTATTCCTAACTCCCTAGTAGCAACTTCCAGTTCTTGTTCTGCTTTTTTTCTTTCTGTGATGTCCTGCCCGGTTCCGAATAATTTAATTACTTCACCTTTATCATTCAATGCTGCCCTGCCTTGTGCAAGCATAAATTTTATAACATTGTTACCAGTGATTATCCTGTGTTCAAATGCAAAAGGCGTATGATCTTTAAGTGTTTTGGTGATAGCAGTTATAGTGTGTTGCTTGTCTTCAGGATGAATGAAGGTCAAAAAATTTTCATAGTCTGGCAAAAACACATTTTTTTCAACGCCATACATAAGGTACAATTCATCTGACCATGATAGCTTATTCAAAATGGTATCCCATTCCCAACTTCCTAACTTAGCAATGTGCTGAGCTTCGTTTGCACTTTCATCACTCTTTCTTAAATTAGCCCGCATGGCAATAAGTGCTTTCCCTAATGTATCTTTTTCACTTAACACCTCAAAGTGAGCATCAAAGTTCTTATTGCCTATTTCAGTGGCAAAAGCCGCAGTTTTGCGTAAATTTTCAGACAGATTATTGACAGAAGTAACCATTTCACCGATCTCGTCGTTATCTGCTTTATGGTTAAGACTTTTAGTGATTCCTTTGCCAAGATCATTTACAATACCCCTTATCTTCTTAATCGGCCCTATTATCTTTTTGGTCAAATACATAGAAAGTAAAAAACCAAAAAAGATCATTATGATTGCCAGCAGAACAATCACAGATCTTAATTTCCCTTCTGATTGCCTGGCCTCAAGGTTTTCTTTTGCACGAACATTTAGCCAGTAAGAACGAATATTGTTTAACGTATTTAGAAGTACTGCAGTTCTGGGTAATATTTCTTCTTCAATTTTTCTTTCGGAATTAATCTTAAAAGCAGAGGCTTCATTATCTTTTGTATTTTTCAGATCTCTCATTATATCTTTTTCAATAATGAGCAAATCTTCGAATCCCTTAAAAACTTTGTTTAGACTATCTGTCCAATTGTTTGCCTTCCAGTATAAAGAATTTTTTCTTAATTGTGATTTTAGCGCCGGGTATTCTATGCTGTGTAGTTTCTCTAAGGCCAATTTATCTTCTTGTGCATACTTTAAAAAAACCAAATTGGTAGTATAGCTATTAGATTCATGCATCATTTTCCTAAAGTCCCTGATAGCCTCCAGCGAAGGATCAATTACATTAGAAAGATGCATCGATACATCCCGGATATTATTTAAAGTAAAAATGGTAATCAGGCCATTTATTACAAATAGAATTACCAATAAAGAAAAGCTTAGATATATTCTTTTTCTTATACTTAATGTCATTCCATTCATTTAATCTATAATGGAACGAAAAAATCCTTACTCAATTGTATTGTATTACTGATGAAGGGAAAGGCAAATTAGATTCTACCTAAGCGGACATGCTAAAATAGAAATTGGAAGGCCTGTTAAACCGGTCTTTGGCGAACACCTGGAGAACTTTTAGTAATGTGTTTACTGTTCCGGCCTCTTTAATTTGGAAAGATGTGCAACATTAAATATTAAGGCACTTATTCCCATTCCTAATGCCAGTATAATCAATACTTCGATAGTTTTTATGTTGCTGTTTTTAACCATTTTTAGAAAGGTAATAAAAGATACAATAACAGAGATTATCGTTAAACCCAGACTTCTTTTAATTTTTAGATTATCCATCTATATTGGTTTCGTTAGAAATATACGTTTCAAAGGGTGTTTATAGTTTGATTATATAACGAAAAGACAGCGTAAAAATTATGCAAGATGACTGGCTTAAAAACGCTGTGATCATTATCTCCTGTTTATTTTATACCAGAATAAATTTATTTTTTAAACGTAGATTTTGCAGAAAAGTTAAATTTTTGTGTATCTTTAAAATAGTTATTACGCCCCTGTTCTTAACTTACCAGTTAAGCTATTTCTTCCCGTGCCACCAGACAGGTAAATAACATTTAGCTTTATTGTAAGTGTAATAATTTGAATGAAATCCAAATCATCTATCCTCAGAAAGGAGGCTTCCTTTACTGAATTAAATCACAATCAAAATTCAGGCGTTTTATTAGCTGAGCCTTCCCAACAAAACTATAACCCCATAAAAAAAATACTTGTTGCAGACGATGATCCTGCAATTATTGAAGTGATTACGCTAATGCTGGAAGACGCAGGTTATATTGTATATGCTTCAGCAAATGGACAAACCATTGAAGACGTTAAAAATGTTTGTCCCGATCTCATCTTGTTAGATGTTTTAATGTCTGGTGTTAGTGGTACAGACATTTGTATAAAATTGAAAAGCCAGCAAGCAACAAAACAAATACCTGTTATTATGATATCGGCCAATAAAAGTGCTAAGGATGTTACTTTGCGTGCAAGTGCCGATGATTTTATGAGTAAACCTTTTGACATGCAAAACATGCTTCAAAAAGTAGCAAAGCATGTCAATATATAACAGGTACACATAACTATTTAGAGTAAAATTAACCAGGCATTAGAACAAAATCCATATGATCAACCAAAATCTCCTGTCAGCTAAGCCAGCATTGTATTACACCAATTCAGTTGAAAAAGGCGTAACGCTTTTGGAAGAAAATAAGAAAAAAATTGATGACCTTCAGAAAGCACTCGACTATGCTGAGGCCATTGTTACTACCATACCAACTCCTTTAATAATTTTGTACCCGGCCTTGTATGTTAAAACAGCCAACAAAGCTTTTTATAAAACTTTCGATTTATCTGTTGAAGAAACAGAAGGCAAACTAATTTACGAGCTTGCAAATGGCCAATGGGATGTACCGCTGTTGAAGAAATTGTTAGAAGACATTCTGCCAAAAAAAAATGTTTTAACAAATTTTGAAGTTAACCACTCATTCAGAGGCATGGGCAATAAAATAATGCTTTTAAATGCCCGTATTTTATTTATAAATAAAGATTATGAACCGATGATCTTATTGTCGATTGAAGATATAACTGAAGAGCGTTCAATTGAAAAGGCAGTAGAAAAGGAACGGAAGACAGTTCTTCAAAATATTCCCAGCGGTTTACTAACACTTGATAAAGAATGGCGGTTTATTTATTGCAACAAAAGAACAGAGTTTATATTAGGTAAAAAATTAGAGGATATTGAGGGCCGAAATATTTGGAAAATATTACCAGATCTTGTTAATTCAACTTTTGATAAAAATTGCTGCAAAGCTTTAAAAAGCGGCAAGCCTGCCGTGTTTGAACAATTCTTCTCAAATCTTAATTCATGGTTCCAGGTGTTGGCTTTCTCGTCAGCCGATGGTTTGTCAATATATCTTGACGACATCACAAAACACAAAAAAGCTAAAGAGATTGTTGAGGCGGAGCGAAAAAAAATGTTCAATCTACTAATGAATGCTCCGGCTGTAATTTGCGTGTTTAGTGGCCCTGAACACAGATTTATCCTTGCTAATAACCCGTATATGCAAATGGTTGGCACAAAAAGAAACCTTATAGGACTTCCAATTAAAACAGCTTTGCCGGAACTTAAGGACCAAGGCGTTTATGAAACGCTTGATGAAGTATACAAAACAGGGAAGCCTTTTATTGGTAAGGAAATGCACATTAAATTGTACTCTTCCTCAACCAAAAAAAAGGAAGCCAAAGTACTTAGTGTTGTGTTTGAGCCCTATAGTGATACAGACGGCAAAGTGGAAGGTATAATTTCTTACGCCTCTGATATAACAACGCTTGTAACTAAGAGAAATGATATAGAAGAATTGTTGAAACAAAAAGATGAGTTTATCGGTGTAGCATCGCATGAGTTAAAAACTCCGGTAACAAGTATAAAAGGCTACACTCAAATTTTGCAAATGAGGTTTGCAAAAGAAGGAAATACCAAAGCAGTTGATTTGCTCGCAAGAATGGATGCACAAATAAATAAGCTAAATAATCTTGTGTCAGACCTGCTGGATGTAACAAAAATTGAACGCGGCAAGCTCCAGTATCATGAAGCATTCTTTGACTTCAATGAATTAGTTATGGAAGTGGTTGAAGAAATGCAACAGATTTCGCAACGCCATGCTATAATTTTAAAGCTGGGACTAACAACAAATATTTATGGCGACAAAGACAGGATAGGACAAGTGATTACCAACTTTATTTCAAATGCCATAAAGTACTCACCCGAAAATGGCGAAATTATTATAACTACGTTGCAGGAAAAAAATGCTATAAGTTTAAGCGTACAGGACTTTGGTATCGGTATCCCGGCGCAAAAGCAGGATAAACTGTTTAGCCGTTTTTACCGCGTTAGCGGCACAAAAGAAGATACATTTCCCGGGATGGGCCTGGGCTTGTTCATCTCTTCAGAGATAATTAAACGTCACAAAGGAAGCGTTACAGTAAAAAGTGCAGCAGGCAAAGGCTCTACATTTTATTTTACAATACCTGTTAGAAACATGCTGTTAAAAGGTAAAATAAATAAAAGCTTAAGGGAAACTACGAACCAGTAAAGTATAAGTGCCCTTTTTTTAAAACTTGCGTTTGTTGGAAAGATTATTGCGAAATAATTGAAACTATATATTTGCAAACAAATACATGCATATGAAAAATAAACACAAAATTTTAGTTGTGGATGATGATATGGATATTCTTAGTGTAATGACCATCTCGCTTAAAGAAGAAGGCTATGAAGTGGAAGGAACTTTGAACGGTGATGAAGCCATCAAAAGAGCTGAACAGTTTAAACCGGATTTAATAATAATGGATATTTATCTATCGGGCACAAACGGAAAAGATATTTGCAAAAGATTAAAACAAGCCAAACAAACAAGCTCCATACCAATAATATTAATTTCTGCAAGCACCCAATTACGAAATACAGTACAGGAATGTGGAGCAAACGGTTTTATAAATAAGCCATTTGAAAATGCAGATTTGCTATATGGTATAGATAATTTTTTACCACAACTAAGTTAACAGCTGAGCACTGATTAGAACGGTGTTTAACAAATTTGGGGTAATTAATCAAGTAAGACAAAGATTGGTCGGAGATTACCAATCCTTCTTGGGCTGATCCGGATTTCCGCTTCTGACTTTGCGCAACTTTTCCTGGAGATTTTTTTCATGCTCCAATAGAGATTTTAGTTTCTCTTCTGCATCGCTCTTTGTGATTTTTGAAGGCTGGGGCTTCGGCTCCTGGTCTTTGTTCTGATCATTCTTTTTATTGTCCTTATTCTCCTGATTGTTCTTTTTTTGTTGATCTTGCTTTTTATCCTGCTGCTTTTGTTGTGCTAAGGCTCTTTGCAAATTTTGCCTGGCTTCCTCATCATTAGGTTCAAGCTTTAAAGCATGCTTATAAGCATCAACACATTCAGGTAATTTATTTTGCTTTTGAAATGCCACACCTTTATTATAATATCCTTTTTCTTTAACGCCTTCTTCGTTAGATGCAGCTATAGCGTCATCGTAATATTTAACAGCATCTTCAGGTTTACCGGCTTTGTATATTGAGTTTCCCAAATTATATGAGGCAATGTTATTGCCGGGCGCCTTTTGTAAAGCTTTTTTGTAAGATGAAGATGCTGCATCAAACTGGCTGTTTTTATATGCCTGGTTGCCTTTCAATATTTCTTTATTAACCTGCTGTGCGAATGATATGTTATAAAACAACACAAAAAAAGCAGCCACGGCAGATGCTCTTTTCACCGCCTTATGATTATTTAACTTCTTTTCGGAGATAAAAAATTCCAGAAGCAATAACAGTAATGCTGCTACTAAAAAATACCAGAAATAGTATTTATAATTTGCAAACGCTGCATCTGTAAGCGTTGTTTGACCCAAGCCGGACAACTTTTTTTGAAGACTGCCAGCAACTTCATCTGTTGTAGTAAAAAGCTGGTATAAGCCGTTTCCATTTTTGGCAATGCTTTTTAATTCATCTTCATTAAGTTTTGATATGATGCTGTTACCATTCTCATCTTTCTTATAATCATTCGTTTCTTTATCACGCAGTAATGCGCCTTGTGGGGAACCAATGCCAATGGTATTAACCATAACTCCATCTTCTGCTAATTGTTTTGTAACCTTAATTGCATCTTCATCATGATCTTCACCATCTGTTATTAAAACAATTGACCTGTATTTTTTTTCTTTAGTATTAAAAGCAGCATAAGAAACTTTTAATGCCTCGCTTATAACGGTTCCCTGAGACGGTATATCATCAGGCGAAATTGCTGCCAGGTACATTTTAGCTGACGAGTGATCGGTTGTCATTGGCATTTGAACATATGCCCGGCCTGCAAAGATTACAATACCAATCCTGTTATCATTTAATTTATCAATAATTTTCCCTACTATCTGTTTCGCTCTTTCCAGCCTGTTTGGTTTTATATCATCTGCCAGCATACTATTACTTACATCAAGCGCAATCATAACGTCTATTCCCTTGCGATTGATCTTTTGTGAACCTTCAGGTTTTACAAGACTTGCGAGGGCAAGCACTCCCAGCAAAAAGGAAGTAACAATTAATGCAAACTTAAAAGTGAAAAGCCCTGGAGAGAATTCTTTAGTCAATTGCTTTACCAGTTGTGGATCACCAATTTTCTTTATTGCATTTCTCTTCCATCTTATTAAAAAATAAAACATCAGCAGCATAACTGGTATGCCAGCCAAAGCCAATAGGTTTTCTATGTGTTGAAAATGAATCATGCAATCTCAAAACGCAATTTAACTATTTGCAGATGCTTTAGAATGTGTGACATCGGGGAGTAATGAGGTTTAACACTAAATTGTATGATTACTTTTCGCCTTTGAAGAATCCAAGTTGATTCAGTATCGCTTTTGTAATATTCATTCTAACATTAACGTCAGTGCCTCTGTCAGGTGTTCTTATAAGAGTAACAAAAAAGTAAACGTGCCGGTTCTCCTCTACCCAGCCTACCATCCAGCCAATTAAATTTTTAAATTCATCAAGCGCTGCACCTGTTTTATAACTGAATTTGTATTGGGTATTATTTTCCATCAGCATCACATCTCTTACTATTTGCTGTGATCTTTTTTGAAAAGGCAACTGATCAAAATAAAGTTTTTTTACTAATCCTAATTGTTCATCAGGGGAAATTTTTAGCGTGTTATCCAGCCAAAAAGTATCGATGGCACCGGAGACATTCATATTGCCATACTTAAGTGTATCTATCCATTGCTGCATAGTATCTTTCCCAATTCTCCTGGCAACCTCTTGAAAATATGGAACAGCAGACAGCTTGAAAGCCTGTTCCATGGTTAAGTTTTGGTTCCAGTCTTTATTCCACCTTTGCAAACCGTCCCAAGGTATCACCATCTTTTCATCGGTGATTCTGCCTGTTTCAATTCCAATTAAAGCATTTACAATTTTAAACGTTGATGCCGGTAAAAAGCGTTGTGTATCAAGTTTTAAATTATAGACAGTTACTCCGCCGGTTGCATTATCAAACAAAGAAAAGCAACCATCAACTTTTGCCGAATCAAAATATTTCTTTAAGCTGTTATCTATTTTCGCCTTATTAACCGAACATGAGGAAAAAAAATTAATGATGAAGGAGAAAAGAAATAAAAAAAATATTAGCCTGGAAAGTTTTGTTTTCATCTGGTTTGCATATTCCTTACTGGTTATAACTGTTTTGATTTTTGAAAGTTCGTTGCAATTTTCTGTTGTTCAACAGATGCACATAAGGCGGTATAAAAGTCTTCTCCATATTTTCTTATTAAAGAATTCTTAAGAAAGATATATACAGGCACTTTTAATTTTTTACCCAGCTTGCAGGCGGCTTTGCAAAGATCTTCCCTTGGCTCATAATTTACGAGATCTGTTTTACCATCTTTGCTTTTTTTTATGCGGATAGGATATAAATGGCAGCTTATGGGTTTTTTCCATTTAGTTCTTCCATCATTATATGCCTGCTCAAATGCACATTTTACAATACCCAATTCGTCAATAATACCATACACGCACATACTTGAATTAATGGTTGGAGTAACCCAGCCAAATTCTTTGTCGTAAACATATTGCCCCTGCATTTCCAGTTCTAATTTTGATTGATCAGAAAGATAAGGAAGTACCGCATTATAGGCCTGATCAATTTCCTTGAGTTCTTTACTATCAAGCGGAGCACCGGCATCTCCATCAACACAACATCCTCCTTTACATTTATTAAGATCACAAACAAATTGTTCTTCTGCTACCTGGTTACTTATCAAAACGTTATTGATAGCTATCATAGAGCAAAGATAGATTCGACATTTGACATTCTTAATTGATAATTGCTATTGACCAATATAGATTACAATTGCATGCAACTTAGTGCAGCAATTAACTGAATTTATCGCCATTGTACAGTATTTATTATATGCATCATATCCTGTTGCAGGTAATCGTTAACCGGCTTAAGGGAATCTTCGTTAGGTGTGGCATCAAAATATAACGCACCACGCAAAAAATGCATGGTTGAATCACTGAGGAAAAACTGCTTTGACGTTGCAACATTTCCGGCTAATGAAAAGAATATACCAGTAACATGATTAGGTGTATGCATTACACTATCGTTTATTGAATAGGCCTTTATATCATTTTTATAGGAAAGTTTATACGAATCATTAACCATATTTTCGTAAGAATTTACACCAATAGAATCTTTATAACCTGAAGGCGTTTTTATCTTATAGACAGACCTTCCGCCTATGGTTTTATAGCTTATGAAGATCTTTCCCTTAAACATTGGGAAATCAATATTGATCCAATAAGGATTATCGGGAGTAGCTTCAAAGTATGCGCTGTCATGCATTATACTTGCATAAACCGGGTACTCGAATTTGTAAGGAAAGCCAGGCTGATCAAATTGTACATACTTTTTTTCGGGAAGATCAATCTTAAAATAGCCGGTTCTTTTTGAAGTATATGTTGAGTTACAACTGCTGAAGAGATTTAAAAAGATAGCAGCTATAATTGACAATTGACAATTGACAATTGACAATGTTAGCGATGCCGTTTTTACTTTCAACTCTGCTGAGGTTTTAGATTCACCTTTACTTTTTCGATCCGGTTCTTATTTATTTCCAAAGGCACAAAACTAAAACCATGGGATGATACTTCTTCATTAACCTGAGGAAACTCTCCTGCAATTTCTAACACAAGCCCGGCAAGCGAATCACTGTCGCCTCTAACTTTATCAAATGTTTCTATTGGTAATTTGAGCGCTTTACACACATCGTTTATCATGGTTTTACCTTCAAAAATATAGGTGTATTCATCCAGCTTTTTGTTAGCACTTGATTCATCATCAAATTCATCCTGTATATCACCTATTATCTCTTCCATTATATCTTCAAGCGTTACTATTCCTGATGTTCCTCCAAATTCATCTACCACAATTGCAAAGTGCATGTGCTTGTTTCTAAAATCCTGCAACAGATCTTCAATCAGTTTTTGTTCATGCACATATAAAACTCCACGAATAAGAGAATGCCAGTCAAAATCTGCTGGTTCGGTGATATGAGGAATCAGGTCCTTGGTGTGTAGAATTCCTGTTATCTCATCAAGGTTATTTTTAATAACCGGTAATCTCGAATAATGCATTTCTTCAACTATATTTAGCACTTTATCAAAAGGCATGGAATACTCTATTCCACTTACATCAAGCCTTGTACGCATGGTTTGTTTAACCGTGGTATTACCGAACTTGCTGATGCCTTTTAAAATTTGTTTTTCTTCTGAAGTGGCTTCATGATCGGGCAAAAGGTCTATCGCATAATCCAATTCCGTGTTATCCATCCCAGACATTCCTTCAGGATGGAACTTGCTTTCTATTTTATCAGTAAGCCTTACAAGCCTGTTGCTTAAAGTAAAAAAAATACTGTTGAATATTTCTATAAGAAGTGAGGCTGTGGCGGCAAACCATATTTTGTGATGCGTGGCCCATACTTTTGGCAATACTTCGCCAAACATAACAAGCATGGCGGTAACTACAAACACCTTAATAATAAACGCAGTTATATAATACAAATTGAGCTTATCAATCCAATTTTCCATTAACGTGTTTGCTATTAATATTATACCGAGGTTAACCAGGCTATTTGTAATAATCATTGAAGCCAGCAGCGTTTTGGGTGTTTCCAGCAGAGTAACAATACGTTTATAGCCAGGCTGGCGCTTGGTTTTAAGCATATTAATATCTTTATAGGTAAGAGAAAAAAAAGCAACTTCAGAGCCCGCAACCAGGAAAGAAATAATGAAAAGAATAACCATTATAAAAATTAGAATGGTTGTAGCGCCCAGGTTTATGTAGAGAAAGGTTTGTAAGAAATTGTTATGAACCGCGGCCGTGTGGTAGTCCAAAAGAGTTGTATTTAGTTAAAGATAAATCAGTTGATACTGCTGATTTTTTTATGGTTAAAAAGGCAACCGTTCTCCGCCTTCCTCTAAAGGCGGAATATCAT
>CAXSEB010000005.1:0-13291 GCA_964235805.1 uncultured Chitinophagaceae bacterium
TATTTATACTTTCATCAACTTTGCTTTCAACAAAATTTACATTTACATTATTTTTTTTAAGCAAAAAATCTATAACAGTATCATCTTCACTTAGCAATGCTTTTAGCATGTGCTCAGTTTCAATCGCGGGGTTTTTTGTATTGAACGCAATTTGTTGCGCTCGCTGAAATGCTTCCTGTGATTTTATAGTTAGATTATTTAAATTCATGTTTCAACAATTTCAATTATAACCTCAAACATTTATCCAATAATTATTACCTGTTATTATGTCTAAAAAGATTTGCATTACCTGCCTGAAATGCACGCTCGTACTAAGTTCCCTGTTATTCTTACAGTTAAGCCAGGCACAAAATAAATTTGGTCATGTAGAGGAATGGTTAAATAACAATCTTGAACAAATAGGAGGCAGAGCAGTGTTAATGATTTATAAAGATGGAAACATTGTATTTAGCAAAGCCCAAAATAGAATGAATATCAGGCAAAGATTAATAGGCCGTTTTGTTGCTAAAAAGCAAGGTAGAAATGTAGAAGATGTAAACCGGGATTATTCTACTGCAAGCAAAATACCGATTGCAAGCAGCAGCAAATGGCTTAGTGCAGCATTGTTAATGACTTTTGTTGATGAAGGAAAATTGAGCCTTGACGATTCCGTAGGAAAATTTTTGCCGGTAATGAGTGCAAACAGAAAAGGCAATATATTAATCTGGCAATGCCTTACTCATTTAACGGGAGTTTCAGCACCTAAACTAAAGGAAAGTATTGAGGAAATGAAAAACGTTCATTCAATGGATGAGGCAATTAAAAAGATTGCGATGCGGCCAATGGAAGGCGAGCCAGGAAAGACGTTTCATTACAGCAGTATAGGCTTGCAAATTGCCGGAGCAATAATGGAAAAGATCAGTGGCAAAGATTTTGAAACTTTGTTTGCAGAAAGGATTGCAAAACCGTGTGAAATGACGAACACTGATTTTGGAAAAAAGGAAGTTGCTTTACCCGCAGGAAGTGCGTACAGCACAGCCGAAGATTACATCAGGTTTCTTGAAATGTTATTACATAACGGAACGTTTAATAATAGAACTGTTTTAAGTCAATCATCAGTTGCAAAAATGCAGCACAATTATGCCAGGAAAGCTACTATCGCTTATTCACCGGCAGAAGTACTTAAATGGGGTTATGGCTTTGGGGAGTGGATTACAGAAGATGCGGATGAAAGGGCCAGGGCCATTGCCAGTCCCGGGCTGTTCGGATGCTTTCCTTGGATAGACAATGCAAAGAATTATGCGGCGGTTTTGTTTTGTTTCAATCTAAAAAACAAAGGGAGAAACGAACTTTATACGGAGCTAAAAACACTAGTAGATGAGGCAATTGATAGATAATAGTTTTAAAGCTTTTTGAACATTGTTTTAAACAGTTTGTACCAATTTTGAAGATGTACATTAAAGTTTTGCCTGAGTATGATTGATAAGAACACTCAATTTATTAAATCAGCTGCAAAAACACTTGGGTTTGAATATTGCGGCATAGCAAGAGCTGAAAAGCTCGAAGAAGATGCAAAGAGGCTTGAAAGCTGGCTCCGGAAAGGCTTTCAAGGTAAGATGGCGTACATGGAAAACTACTTTGATGTTAGAATTGATCCATCCAAACTTGTTCCGGGAGCAAAGTCTATCATTACATTATTACTCAACTATTTCCCTAATATTAAACAAACGGATATTGATACGCCTATAGTTGCAAAGTATGCATATGGTAAAGACTATCACGAAGTGATAAGAGAAAAACTCAAAATATTTCTCCAGATGATAAAAGAAAGTATTGGAGATATACATGGCAGAGGCTTTGCAGATAGCGCACCGGTTCTGGAAAAAAGCTGGGCTCAAAAAAGTGGTTTGGGCTGGATAGCAAAAAATGGAAATCTTATTACTAAAAATGACGGTTCGTTCTTTTTTATTGCTACGTTAATAGTTGACATTGAGCTTGCTTATGATAATCCATTTGTGAAGGATTATTGCGGCTCTTGCACACGTTGTATTGATGCCTGCCCTACTGATGCTATTCTTGATGATAAAGTAATTGATGGCAGTAAATGCATATCTTATTTTACTATTGAACTTAAAGATGCGCTGATACCTGATGCTGTGAAAGGAAAATTTCAAAACCGTATGTTTGGCTGCGATGTTTGTCAGGACGTTTGTCCATGGAACAGGTTTGCAAAACCTGCAAGCGAAATAGCATTTAAACCAATCCCTCAAATTTTGAATTTTTCAACTTCAGATTGGGAAGAACTTACAGAAGAATCCTTTAAGATCATTTTTAAAGATTCGCCATTGAAGAGAAGCAAATATGCCGGCATTAAACGAAACCTGAAATTCATCAGTGAATAACTCTTAAAAATTCTATCATTTTAAAGAAACGCCGGCCCTAAAAACAACTCTTCCATAACCATAACTATATGTATTATACTCTATAGGGCAAGGCGCAACAAGACACGGATTTAATAGGCCTACTTTATTGTTTATTTTTTTATAACTGTAGCCAGAGGTAAACAATAACTTGCTTTTATGTGAAAGTTTTATACTATAGCCAGCCCCAACTTCATTATATACTCCACCTGTAAAGTGATAATTAATATAGTAATATATTTCTTTACCGGGCTTATTATGCATTGGATAATTATACCCGAGGTCAGCATAAACAAAGAGACTACTTTTAGCAACAGATGTTCTCACATCAAGAAATAGTGGAACGGATTTATATCTATAATAATCAATACCAGTGCCGATACCTGCAAACCATTCTCTATAATTTATTCCATTAATAGTTTGTAATGCGTGGTACGCACCGCTTTTGCCAGCTACAATTCCTGCCATATTTATTGAATTAAATTTTGCCTTTTCCTGTGCAAAGGCAACATGGGAGACAGGAATGACAATTAATAAGAAGATTAATTTCAGTTTCATCATCAATTATTTTAGAATATCTATTTTACTAACTAAATGGATATTATTAAGGTTGGAATAATCGTATTGGTATAAACCATCAACGCCTACTACCAACGCAGTGTTGTTATTAGCTATAACATCATAAGTTTCTGTGTCAGGAAACTGTTGTAGAAGTTGCAGGTTTAAAGGATCGGCTGCATTATATATTCTAAGCCCGGCAGAACCATCGCATACGAATAATATATTACCATCCTTGGATAAACCATGAGGACTCACCAGGTTATAAACTTTAGCTAATGATGCATCAACAAGATTGTTTAGTTTAACAACATCAAGCTCATTATTAAATCCAAGGCAATTGTCTTCAGAGTGTAAGGTTACAAATGCAAAACTATCATCAGCAATAACAGGATCGCATGCACGTACATGTGTGAACTCACCGATTTTTAAAGGATTATCAGGAGTTGGTTCTACATTATAAATAAACATGCCATTGTTTGAACCAACAAACAATTTATTCTTGAAAGGATAAATTGTTTCAACATGATAGTCCACCTGAACTTTATTAGAAAATGTTGGATTAATACCATTAGAAATATTAAAAATGTTTAAATCAGAATAATCTACAGTGTACAAGTAGTTGTTGAGTAAGGCAAACCTTGCCATTGAACCACCCTGGCCTATTGGTGAAACAGAAGCTGTTGATGTATTTGACCGTTGAGTTGAGCTTGCCATGTAAAATACTGATGCATCTGTTATAATTAAGTTAGAGCCACCGCAATCTTCTATAATCGTTGTATCTCTTTTTATCCAATCGACAATTTTTTTAGTAAGATCGGCAGCAAAGCCATTGCCGTAAGAGCGAAAGGGAAAAACGTTTTCCATATATTTTTTTACAACTACGTTTAATGGATTAGTAATATCAATTGTAACCAGGTCAGCATACGAGTCTGCATATAAAACATTCTCTTTCACAGCCATATCCATATTGCCCGGAATATCTATGAACGCTACATTTTTCGGAGAAGCAGGATAAGAATTATCAATTATATGAACGCCTTTATCTATTTCATTAAGAAAAATATAATGGTCAATGATGAATATTTTGCCGGGATTTTGTATATCCTTCGGAGCATTACTCTTGATATTTGTTTTTACCTTTTCAATAGTTTCATACACAGGAACGTAATATGTATAGGTGTAAGTACGATGACAGGTATCTTTTATACATCCGGTAAAAATTAGGCTTAACAAAGTGATAGCCGTTAGAAATTGAAGACTGTAATGTTTTTTCATAAGAAATTTCTAGGGTTGACAATGGTTTTGAGAAAAGCGTGGCATTAGGCATACTTATTTTCTAAATAAAATTTGCGACCTGATACCAATAAAAGTAAAGTGCTGATTTTTATATAAGCCTTCCCTGGCAATTTTTGTTGAGCTGTAATTAATGAAAGGGCCAATCTGCATGACTGTTTTACCCCTGGAGAATAACGACGCTGACAAGCCAGAACTAACGCCAAGCTGGGTTTTATTGAAGAGCGAATTTTGTTTATAATACACAATTGCAACATTATTAAATTGAAGCGCATTACTGCTTATAAGTTGAGATACGGATATACCTGCATCCCAAAAGACAGGAAATGGTTTTGAAAATAATTGAGATTTAAATGCTGCCGGCAATTCAATAAAATAATAATAGTTGTGATAATTATTTACAGGATTGCTTAATGTATAACGCCTTGAAATTTGATCAATGGTTCCAACTTTATTTGTTGAGCTGAACATTTTAAAGTTCGCTCCAATGGTAAGCATGTTTCTTTTTGAAATAATCTTTTCTCCATAGATGCCTGCAATCACTGCACCTGCAGACTTGATTTTTGTAGGCAAAATTAAATTTGGGGATGGAGGTATAGCGGTACTAAACGCATCGGCAACAGTAAAACTCTTATCCAGTGATCCTAAAAATTTGTCTGGAACACCAGACTTTCCTGCAGATAGAGTAAATCCCCAATTCCAGGATTTGATGAGTTTGTTTTGTCCTGCTTTAACAGGTTTGGATTTCACTTCATTCTCTTTAAGTTTTTCTAATACAGTAATTTTTAGTGAGCTGTCATTATTTTTATAAGGCAGTACAGGTAATGGACTTGGTATTGTATTTTGTTCTTGCGATGAAAACGCTGTGTCTTTAGTTACCAGTTTTTGGTAAGAGCGAAGATTAAGAATTTTTTTAGTCTCTTTAATAGCTATGCTTGTGTTTTTTGCTTCAGTCAGAGATGTTTTACTAATATCAGATCCAATTTTTAAGGTTGTCAGTGTTCTTGCTTTTGGGTCACTTCTCGTATAAGATTTAGAAGGTAGTTTTTTATTCCAGTCTCCGGTTTTAGTATTTCTTTCTAAAAAAAGATTTGTATGCAATTGATTTTGAGAATCTTCTTTTTCCGTTTTACTTCTAGATTTCTTTTCAACATAAATAGCAGGTTGGTCTTTATGATAAGTTTTTGAGAGGTTGTTTTCTTTTTGAGGTTGGTCATTTGCTGTATTTAATATCCAGTAACCCACGCCTAAACTTATGAATAACAGAAAAAGGAAAATCCAACCAATTTTCCTGCGTTTAGCTTTAGTTATACTTGCTTCTATGTTCTTCCACACTGCGTTGGAAGGAGAAAAATTTAAATCCTGCATCTTTTGCTGAACCTGCTTTTCAAAATCATTTTTTTGCATACTTATCCGGTTTAACTTCTGAAGAAAATGTATCTAACCACTGAATCAGCAACGCTCTTGCCCGTGCATATTGCGACCTGGAAGTACCATCGCTGATACCAAGTAAAGCGGAGATTTCCACATGTGAGTAACCTTCAATAGCGTGAAGATTAAAGATTGTTTGAAAGCCTGTAGGTAGTTGCCTTATCAACTCAGTCAATTCCTTAGTTTCTAATTTCACTTCGGGGTTATCGCCTGATACTGAGTGTAAGGGCATGTTTTCAAATGACAGGTCATGCTGATATTTGCGGTTCTTTTTAAGATAATTCAGCGCTGTGTTTACCATCAGCTTTCTTATCCAGGCTCCGAGTTCACCTTCAAATTTATATTGGTATAAATACCTGAACACTTTTATAAAGCCCTCCTGTAAAATGTCTTCAGCATCATCCATACTTTTAGTATAGCGGAAACATACACCAAGCATTGATGGTGCAAAATGTTCGTATAACTGTCGTTGCGCAGCAGGCTTTAATTTGATTGAATCCGATACCAGTTTCTTATAATCCATACCTAATATTGCAGTGGTTGACATCGTCACCTTGTAAAACGTTGCATTAATTTTTTGGAATAAGCCGGTAAACAAAAGAAATTTGCGTGTATAAAGCGTGAGTTATGAAAGGAACTTTAGTTGAAAATGATTTACAGTATATATGGCATCCCTATACTCATCAAAAAAATATGCAGGCACCGATAGCTGTAGAGAGAGGAAAAGGCACTTTTCTTTTTGATGAAGACGGTCATGAATATATAGACGCCATCAGCAGCTGGTGGGTTAATATACATGGGCACTCCAATAAATACATTGCAAAAAAAATTTACCAACAGGCGCAAACCCTCGACCATGTTATATTCGCCGGCTTTACACATAAGCCTGCTGTGGAATTGGCAGGCAGGATAATACCATTGTTGCCAGAAAAAATTTGTAAGGTATTTTATAGTGATAACGGATCTACTGCTGTTGAAGTCGCCTTAAAGATGGCATTGCAGTTTTGGGTGAATACCGGAAAGGAAAAAAGAGGTAAAGTGTTAGCCTTTAATAACTCTTATCATGGCGATACGTTTGGCGCTATGAGTGCAAGTAGCAGAAGTATTTTTACGAAGGCTTTCAATGACAAGCTTTTTGAAGTAATTTTTATCGATACTCCTGCAAAAGACAATTTAGAGAAGATTAAGTCTGAGATCAGGAAACATCAGCACGAAGTTGCGTGCTTTATATATGAACCCTTGCTGCAAGGCGCAGGAGGAATGAAGATGTATGATAGCAAATTGTTTGATGATCTTCTTTCATTTATAAAAAAGCAAAATATAATTTGTATAGCTGATGAAATATTGACCGGATTTTATAGAACAGGAAAGATGTTTGCAAGCGAATACATTGATGCCAGGCCTGATATAATCTGTTTAAGCAAAGGACTTACCGGTGGCACAATGGCTTTAGGTATTACAGCCTGCACTTTAAAAATTTATGACGCTTTTGTTAGTGATGATAAAGCGCAAACCCTTTTCCACGGTCATTCTTTTACAGCAAATCCGCTGGCTTGCACAGCAGCCCTCGCAAGTTTGGACCTTCTGGAAAGAAAAAACTGTGAACGAAAGATTAATAAAATTATTAAACGAAACAATAAGTTTGCAGAGAAGTTGAGGAACGCTAATTATAAAGCACTCATAAAAAATGTGCGACAGCTTGGAACAATTGTAGCCTTTGAAATAATTAGTATGGAAGGTGATCAATACTTAAATAATATAAATGCGTCTTTTACAAAGTTTTGTTTAGATAATAGGGTTTACCTGCGGTCGCTGGGTAACACAATTTATATCATGCCTCCATATTGTATCACAAAAAAGCAGCTAAAGAAGGTTTTTGCAGTTATAGAAGATTTTCTAAACTTGTAATTAAATTACTCCCAGCGAAATACTTTTATAGCCACTGCGTAAACTACAATTCCCCACAGCAATAGAATCCCGATTTCATTTTTTACATCCCAAAGATGTAGGCCTTCAAAAGCAACGCTTCTCATAGCTGCATTTAGATGTGTAAGTGGTAATACCTTCGCAATTACCTGCAGCCATTTTGGGAACGCTTCTACTGAAAAAAAAGTTCCACCTAATAAGAATTGGGGCAGCGTTATAAGATTTGCAAATGGAGGAATACTGCTATCACTTTTGGCAAGGCCACTAACTATAAAGCCAAATCCCATAAATACAACTAACCCAATAAAGCTTAAAACCAACATTTCTAAAAACGTTTCAAAGCCATGCACGAGTGCGAATCCAAATACCATCCATCCAAATGCTATAATAACTACCGCCGTTATCATAGAAAATAATACCCTGCTCAATCCTTCACCCAATACAATAAAGGATCGGTTAATGGGAGTGGCAAAAAATCTTTTTAGAACTAATGTATTTCTAAGACTGAAAAACATAAAAGCTACTCCAAATACACCGGAGCTTAGCAATGAAAATCCTAATTGGCCGGGAAGGATGAAGTCAATGGTTTTATATTCTCTGCCTGGGATATCTTTTTCTCTTTCAATCTTAGCAATGGTTTGTCTTTGCGGAAAAGCTCCTTCATCAGCATGCCTGATCACTTCGCCCAATTGCGATTGTAATATGGGAAACCTGTCTATAGCTGCAGATGATGTAGTTGTTTTAAATGTATATTGGTAAAAGCCGTTGCCTGCAGGTGTTGAGTCGATTTCAATTATGGCGGCAATGTTTCCTTTAGCCACTTCATTCTCCGCTTTCTCCTTAGAAATATTTTTAACTAATCTTATTATAGGATTTTTAAGAAGCCCGTTTTTCATTAACACATTATTAGTGTCGGCAAGGTTGGTTAAAGCAATTTTAATTACAAAGCCTCCGCCCCCGATAAAACCAAACACAAGAATAAATATCAATGGAAATACAAAGCTGAAAATAACTGCAGATGGACTTCTGAAAATAGCCCTTAAACTTCCCCGTGTTATAGCTAGCATTGCTCTTAATTGACTATATTGTTTCATTAAATTGATTTAGGCGGTAAAACTATTTATCAAATGTGAACAAAAAACTTTGAAGCAAACCGACATATGGCGTATATTTGTATGACAAATGACAAAAATGCAAAGAGATAAAAAAAATAAAACAACACCTGTTCTCTATAAGCAAGTTTCTAAATCTTCAAAAGCTCAGGAACCATTATTAGCTTATCCCGGGCATAAAACTATGCCAATAACCAGAGATTTCAATTACAAAGAATTTGCGAAAATTGCAGATAAAGTTCCTTTTACACAAAAAGAGTGGTCTGATATTCTTCACATTTCAGAAAGAACCTTGCAACGTTATGCAAAAGATAATGGAAGTTTTAATTTTAGTGTTACAGATAGAATTTTGCAAGTTGATAAAGTAATAAACAGAGGTATCGAGGTTTTTGGCAGTATCGAAAAATTTATAAGCTGGATAAAAGATAATCCTTACATGTTAGAAGGAAGATTGTCCGTTAATTCGCTGGCCTCTTTTGATGGCATACAAAGCATACTTACTCAATTAGGAAGAATAGAACATGGAATATTCGCATGATAATTTACCGCATTTCAAGCGAGCCTCACAGGAATGATATTTCCGGGAATGGCGCCGCAATATATGGCTCCAGGTGGAACTCAGTCGGAACCAGGTTACTTTATACATCACAACATATTTCATTAAGCATACTGGAATCATTGGTTCACCTGCGGCAAAATTATATACCTGCTTCGCAATATCTTTTAGCGATAGAGATTAATTATCCAAATGAAGTTCCGGAGATTCTAGTAAGACAGATCAAGCGTAGCTGGCGTGAAGAAGTTCACTATACGCAATGGATAGGTGACCAATTTGCAAAGAACAACGAATTACTAATGTTGAAAGTTCCTTCTGCAGTTGTTCCTGAAGAACATAACTTTATACTTAATCCTCTTCATAAAAATTTTAAGGAGGTGAAAATAGTTTCATCCGAACTTTTGAATCTTGATAAAAGACTTTTAATGCAATGAACCTGGTTTATTTACTACTTGGGGCAAACGTAGGCAACACATTAAGTAATATTGACACGGCAACAAATTTACTAAAGCGAAAAATAGGCAACTTAATTAAATGCTCATCAATTTATGAAACTGACGCATGGGGAAATACTGACCAGCCGCATTTTTTAAACCAGGTGTTATTGTTACAAACACAACTTGCGGCCGCTGAATGTATGAACGGAATTTTTTCTATTGAAAAAGAGATGGGCCGGGTTAGAGTAAAAAAAAATGACCCAAGAATTATAGATATAGATATTCTATTTTTTAATGAAGAAATAATCAATACGCCAGGTTTGATTGTTCCGCATCCGCAAATACAAAACAGGAAATTTGTACTAATGCCAATGAACGAAACTTTTCCATGGCTTTTACATCCTATATTACATCAAACTATAAATACTCTCTTATCAGCCTGCAGTGATCCTTTGGAAGTAAGACTGTTAAAACAAGCTTAAGCAATTACCACTATTTTCTGAAATATACTTCAGCACATTTGTATACACTTGTTATTTTTGAGCATTGTAATGAAGTATAATTTCATAACTATAGAAGGCAACATCGGCGCCGGTAAAACCACGCTCGCTCATTTATTAAGCAAGCATTTTAATACCAGGTTAATTCTGGAAGAATTTGCGGACAACCCATTCCTGCCAAAGTTTTACGAGAACCAGCGCCAGTACGCTTTTCCGCTTGAACTCTTTTTTATGGCCGAGCGGTATAAACAAATGAAAGATCTTCTGCAAACAAAAGATATGTTTCAGAACATAACCATCTCAGACTATCTTTTTACAAAGTGCCTTTTATTCGCAAAAGTAAATTTACCTGAAGAAGAATTTATTTTATATCAAAAGCTGTTTGATATTATTAATCCACAGATAGTGCAGCCAGATCTGTTGATCTATCTTCATGCGCCGGTGAAGAAGCTACGTGAAAATATAAAAAGAAGAAACCGGTTATATGAGCAGGCAATTGAACCCGAATATCTTTTTTCGTTACAGGAAACCTATATTCAATACATTAAGCAACACCACGTAAAAACGCTGTTTATAGATGCTTCTAATTCAGATTTTCTGGGAAATGAAGATCATATAAAAACAGTGATAGACGCATTGAACACAGATTATGATTACGGTCAACATTATATTAATCTTCCCTAAACCAATTTGAATGTTGGAGGATAAAAGAATAGATCCATTTGCCTCAGTTAAAATAATTGAATACCGTAATTTATTGTTTGGCAGGTTTGTTTTTGTAATGGCCCTGCGAATGTTGGGAACACTTGTTGGATGGTGGATATATAATTTAACTAACGACCCGTTAGCTATTGGACTGATCGGCTTGTCTGAAGTTATTCCGGCAATTTCGCTGGCACTTTATGCCGGCCATGTAATTGATATCAGTGAAAAACGAAGGCTTATATTAAGAGGTGTTGTCTTTTATTTCTTAGCTGCATGTGTGTTGATATTCCTGTCAACGCATTTCGTTTCAAATCATTTTACAAATCATGCGATAGCCTTATGTGTTTATGCAGTAATTTTTTATACCGGTATAATTCGATCATTTTCAGGGCCTGTGTTCGGGGTAATGGTAGCATACATTGTACCCAAAGATTTTCTGCAAAACGCAACAACCTGGAACCAGGGAACATGGCTCTCAGCTTCAGTTACAGGGCATGCGCTGGGTGGTTTTTTAATTGCCGGTGTTGGCATTACAGGCACGCTTATTTTTATAGCTGCTATAATGATAATTGCATTGTTCTTTTTGTTTCGGCTAAACAAAAGGCCGTCTATTAATATAAAGGGTGAGAAGAATACATGGGAAAGTGTAGTTGAAGGATTGCGGTTCGTTTTTAAAACGAAAGAACTTTTAGGCGCTATTTCACTTGACCTGTTCGCAGTATTATTTGGAGGAGCGGTGGCAATGGTGCCGGTTTATGCAAGGGATATTTTAAAGGTTGGTCCGCAGGGATTTGGGTTTCTAAACGGGGCATCTGATTTTGGTGCCATCTTCATTGTTATACTATTAACTTTTTTACCGCTAAAACGGAAACAAGGAGTTAAATTAATGTTTGCTGTTGCCAGCTTTGGCGTTTGCATAATTGTCTTTGCATTATCCAAATTTTTCTGGTTATCTTTTTGTGCCTTGTTAATTGGCGGTATGGTTGATGGAATAAGCGTGATTGTACGGGGAACTATAACACAGCTAAAAACGCCGGATAATATGCGTGGAAGAGTAATGAGTGTAAACTCAATGTTTATTAATTCCAGCAACGAACTTGGGCAATTTGAAAGCGGCGTTGCAGCAAAACTATTAGGCACTGTTCCATCAGTGGTTTTTGGAGGTTGTATGACTTTGGCCGTTGTTATTTTTACGTGGTTTAAGTCGCCGACACTAAGAAAGATGGAATACTAATGCAAAACTTCTAACATTTATTTACTAATCTTATAGTATGAAACGAAGAAATTTTATCCTTACATCCACGATTTCAACAGCACTGTTTGCATTATCCTCTAACAACCTGTTTGCATCTTTTGCAGATCCTGCATATAAAATAAAAATGCTAACACAGGATTTAGGAATTTTTACAGAGAAAGGAGGAACTATAGCATTCTTACTTTCTAACGAAGGAATTGTTATTGTGGATTCAGAGTTTCCGGAGCAGGCAAGTCATTTGATCGCAGAGCTGGAAGTACGGACTGGTAAGCCATACAGGCTATTAATCAACACACACCACCATGCGGATCATACAAGTGGTAACATCACTTTTAAAGACCTGGTTCCTCATGTGCTGGCTCATGAAAACTCTAAGATAAATCAGCAAAACAGTGCTGTTCAAAATAAAACCGAAGACAAGCAATTATATCCCGACCAAACGTTTACCAGCATTTGGTGTGAAAACATAGGCAAAGAAGAGATCTGTCTTTATTACTTTGGCGCCGGACATACAAATGGCGATAGTCTTATTCATTTTAAGCATGCCAATATTGTTCACATGGGCGACCTTGTTTTTAATCGCAAGCATCCTTATATTGACAGAAGCGCCGGAGCAAATATTAAAAGCTGGATAAGTGTACTTGACAAAGCTGGTAACAAGTTTAAAGACAAAACAACATTTGTTTTCGGCCACGCTGCAGATGGTTACGATGTAACAGGCAGCAAAGGAGATCTTAAAGCCTTTAGAAATTATCTTGAGCAACTAATAACTTTTGCAGAGGCGGAAGTAAAGGCAGGCAAAACGAAAGAAGAATTTTTGATGAACAAATCCATCCCGGGTAATACTGAATGGAAAGGCGAAGGGATTGAAAGACCTTTAACCGCGGCTTATGAAGAAGTTACCATGAAGTGATCTATGCAAATCGGTCAATTATTTACTTGCCTTTGTTAGCCTTTAAGTCTGCGATACAGTTAGCATCTAAAGTTGGAACATTGTTAGATAGCAAACCAACAAAGCCTTTATTTTCAACACCATAATACATCAAACAATATGGGTTACTGCAATGGTATCCATGACTGATATCTTTATGGTTTTGCTGCATCAGCGAACCAAGG
>CAXSEB010000005.1:13301-15040 GCA_964235805.1 uncultured Chitinophagaceae bacterium
TTCTAACACAGTACTATAAAATGTTGTTCTGCTTACTTGCCCTATACCACCAGAATTCGCGTTCATCAATTTGCCAAAAATACATAACGACGTATTCCAATAAGATACTCCTAAAATATCCTCTACGTTATAATCAGCATCCAATATTAATATGTTTACAGCTATTGAGGTGGCGCCTGTGAATTGAGTGCGGTTACTTCTTTCAACATTCACAATCTGTTCCAGGGTTAACGTGGTGGCTCCGCTTGCAGCTATTTGTTTCTGATCTACCTGTATTCCTCCTGGTTTATTAAGATATGTTTGTAAAAAATTTACGAGGTTAGCTATTGCCGCAGCATCTGGTTTATAACCAGGCATGTATTCAATTTGTATTTTTAACGAGGTATAGGTTGAAGAAGAGAGCAGGGCATTAGAAGAAGTTCCAAGCGTTTTATAGTCTTTGTTATCAACTGTTTCGAGTACATCTTTTTTTGAACATCCGTTGAATGCGATGATGTAAATGAGGGCTGAATAAAGTAAGATTTTGTTTTTGAGCATGACATTACTCAAACGATAAACTTTGACACATATTTTAAAAGACACAAGTCTTATAGCAGATAGAACCTATATTAATGGTTGTTGAAGAGGAGTTATTAAGCCCTTGAATTTTATAACTTGCCATCAAAACAATTATATTTATTCTTCTATCATTACATGAGTACAAGAAGTCTACAAAAAAGCCTTTCTGATATCCTGTCAACCGCAGGCATCCAAATAAACGGATCTCAGCCATGGGATCTGCGGGTTCATAACGAAGGGTTTTATAAACGTGTGCTTACAGAAGGAACTTTGGGTCTTGGAGAAGCTTACATGGATAGCTGGTGGGATTGTGACCAATTAGATGAATTTGCTTTTCGTGTGCTAAGGTCTGGGTTATACAAAAAAGCCAGGCTTGGCTGGCGATCCTCTGCAGATGTGATGTTGGCAAAGGTGTTTAATATGCAGGCAAAAGACAAAGCAGCTAACAATGCGATGCGATCGTATGATATCGGCAACAGGCTTTTTCAATTAATGTTAGATAAACGCATGGCTTACACTTGCGGTTATTGGAAAGACACTGATAACCTTGATGTAGCCCAGGAGAATAAGCTTGATCTTATCTGCAGGAAATTAAAACTAAAGCCTGGCCAGCATGTTCTTGACCTTGGCTGCGGATGGGGAACTTTTGCAAAATTTGCTGCTGAAAAGTACGCTGTAAAAGTAACTGGAGTTACAGTTTCTCCAAAGCAAGTTGAATTAGGAACAGAAATGTGCAAAGGTTTTGATGTAGAGATAAGGCTCCAGGATTACAGGGACGTAAAAGAGAGATATGACCATGTTGTAGCTATTGGCCTGACTGAGCATGTCGGCTACAAAAATCATCGCACGCTAATGCAAACAGTTGACCGCTGCCTTAATGATGATGGATTATTTCTACTTCACTCTGTATGCCATCCTTATACTACCACTTCCATTGATCCGTTTACTAACCGGTATATCTTTCCAAACTGTGTGCTGCCATCAATTAAGCAAATCGGCACAGCAATAGAACACATTTTTTTGATAGAGGACCTGCACAATTTTGGCACTTATTATGATCCAACCCTTATGGCATGGTTTCATAACTTTAACAGGCATTGGGATGAACTGAAAGAAGAATATGGAGAACGATTTTACCGCATGTGGAAGTATTACCTTCAATCCAACGCAGGGTCGTTCCG
>CAXSEB010000005.1:15050-18728 GCA_964235805.1 uncultured Chitinophagaceae bacterium
TGCCCGCCACAACCAACTCTGGCAAATTGTGATGTCTAAAAATGGAGTATTAGGCGGATATCAATCCGTGCGATAGTTTCTTATTTTATGAATTTGGACTTGCATTCCCTACAGGTCCGTTTTGGTACATCATGTGCTGAATCCGGTTTTCCATAAGTTTGTCGTCTTCAAATTTGTTAACATAAAAAACCTCAAAATAAGCTTTTATAATTGCTGTTAAAGGAGTGGCTAATAATATACCCATGAAACCAAAAGCCGCACCCATTGCCAACACAACAAAAAGTATTGACACCGGATGTATCTTCATAGTGTTGGCCCGAACTCTTGGCATTATAAAGTCAGCCATAATTTCATCTGAAGCAAGATAGAAAACAGTTACCCACGTAGCAGTATAACCATTCATTGATAATGCTACTAATATAGGAGGCAATGCCTTTAAAAAAAAACCTATCCGCGGAATAAATTCCGTAAAGAAAGCAAGTGCTCCCCATACAAAAGCACCGGGCACATTCATAATATTCAGAAAAATAGTAACAAGTACAGCGTTTGTAAATCCTCCTATCAAATTTGATTTCATCCATCCTCTAACCATTACTGATATTCTTGTATAGGCAATGGTAGCCTTATCCCGTTGTGAAGGCGGGAACATCAACAGATATAATTCGAACAACGGCCGAGGATTGGCTACCATATAAGCCACCATGCTTATAAATACGATTACAATTATTACTTCGGCTAAAATAGAAAGAGAAAAATTGCCTACCTGCATCAAAGTGTTTGGTATGGATGGAAACCAGTCTGCAACGGTAGCAGGATTTATTTTGAACTGTTTTTGAAGTTCAGGATAATCAACAAACCAGGAGCTTACTTTTTCTGATGCCTGTATAATATAAGCTGGTAAATTACTTATGAGCACAGATATTTGTTCATTTATTTTTGGTCCCACTAAAAAGGCAATTGCACCAAAGGCAAGAAAAATAATAGCAAATACTATTGCCGATGCCCACGCTCTTTTCAATTTCATCCGCTCCAGTTTTATAACAGGGCCGTTTATAGCCATTGATAAAACAATAGCAAAAAGTAAGAGCAACACTACACTTACCATTTTATAAAATAACCACAACAGTATTACTACTGCTGCCGCAAGAAAGATAGCTTTAGCCAGCTGTTTATATAAATTGTTCATTTTTAGATTTTCCAAGAGTAATTCTTTTGTTTGTTAAAGTGTTTTTTAAGAATTTGGTTGCCCCGAATTAATATTATAGATGACGGTTTAGGACACTATGATTGTTCTGCTTTTGCCAAAGATTTAAGTTCTGTATTGAACAATGACGCAATCAATTCATACGACCTGATCTTTGCGGTATTATCATAGATGTAAGAAGCAACCATTATTTCATCAATACTGGTCTCGTCAGCAAAAGATTGTAAAGCCTGTTGCACGGTTTTAACGCTGCCAATAAAGGTAAATTGCATCATTTGCAGTACAGCCGCTTTTTCATAATCTGCCCATACATTGTCCATATTATCGACCGGAGGTTGTAATGGCCGTCGCTTGCCCGTTACAATCCCCATTGCTAGCATATAAAATGAGGTGGCCAAACGTTGTGCCTCCGCATCAGTGTCTGCAGCTATCACATTAACACATGCCATTGCATAGGGTTGCTGTAGCTGTTGTGAAGGAGTGAAACGTTGCCTGTATAACTTTAAAGCATCAAATAAATGTGTGGGAGCAAAGTGGCTTGCAAAGGCAAATGGCAACCCGAGAGCAGCAGCAAGTTGAGCATTATATGTACTTGAACCAAGCAGCCAAATCGGTACCCGCGTTCCTTCTCCGGGGATAGCACGAACACGGGCTAAAGGATTTTTTGAAGAGAGGTAATCTCTTAGTTCTATTACATTATTCGGGAAATCATCAACTGAACTATTTAAAGTTCTTCTTAATGCCATAGCAGTGATTTGATCGGTACCGGGAGCACGGCCTAACCCAAGATCTATCCTGCCTGGAAACAATGATTCCAAGGTGCCAAACTGTTCTGCTATTACAAGTGGCGCATGATTAGGAAGCATTATGCCACCTGAGCCAACTCTTATCCTCGAAGTATTATTTGCAATGTATCCTATTAACACCGCAGTAGCCGAACTGGCAATATTTTCCATGTTATGATGCTCGGCAAACCAATAACGGTTGTAACCAAAGCGTTCTGTACATTTTGCCAGTTCAAGGCTTTTTGCAAATGAATGCGATGGAGTTTCGCCTTCAAGTATTGGTGCAAGATCTAACACACTTAACGGAATATCTTTCAGCAGTTTGCTCATAATTAAAACATCAACTTAAAAATTGGATTTCAATCTGTACTTAATCAATTACAAGTCCTGTTTAAAAGGGATAATCAATGCCAATAGTAAAATTAAAGTTTTCATAACGCCATCTTCTTCTTTCAGTATTGTTTCCAAATAAATTTAAAAAGTTGACATTTGGTATTTGCCATCCGTTATTTGTAGAAATATCTGGTCTCTTAAATCTAAAACCTATATCAAATCTTATTAAAAAATAATTAAAATCCAGACGAAAGCCTGTGCCAGCAGACACTCCTAATTGTTTATATATGTTCCGAAAATGAAATTGAGTACTGTCAATGCTGCCATCAGTTTTAGTGTTTTTAAAATTCCAGATGTTACCTGCGTCAACAAAAAGAGCGCCTTTCAAAGTTACTGCGTTCGAAAAAAGCGGTGCAATATTATAGCGGTACTCAGCATTTCCCTCAATTTGAATATCTCCGGTTCTATCGTTAAATGTATTCTCAATATTATAAGGCAATAATTTTTGTGCGCCAACACCAATGCCTCTTACGGGCCAGCCTCTCATACTATTTGGGCCTCCGCCAAAATATTGTTTAAAAAATGGCAATGTTGTATCACTCGCTGATGTTGGTATCCCTATGCCTGAAAACAGCCTGAACACCACTGCTGATTTTGGATGACTTACTGTATAGGTATATTCAACATCATTCTTTATAAATTGCTTAAGGTACTTTGTTAGAATATTCTGTTTACCGGCATTGCTTAACACTGGCTTTAAACGTCCCCAAAGCAGGCCCGATTCTTCTACGTTAAACTTAAAAGTGCGCTGCCGTTTGGGGTACTTTGGATTTATATAAGAAGAGCTGAAACTTAAAGTTTGTCCCATCACTAACGCTGTATTAAATGAGTATCTCAAAAAGGGAAACGTTTGCAGTGTGGCATCAAAACTGGCACTGCGGTTATACAATCTTCTAAAGTCAATATTTAATGGCCTGTAAGTCCAGCTTCTGTTGGCTTTATTAGACCAGCTGTAACCAAAACCGGTATTTAATATTTGCTGGTTAAAAAAGTTTATCCTGTTTATCTGTGATAAATTAGTATTGATAAACGTTTGCTGTGTAAGCAATTTGGTTTGGTTGATCTTTCTAAAAGGTGTTATAAAACCAGGAATCAAGATATTGTTGCTGTAACCTATTTCGTTGGAATTAAGTAATGAGTTACCAGGTCTTCTTCTGGTATTGAATTCAACGCCAGCCCTTACGCTATTCGTCATTCTCACTGCCTGCTTTTTCAAATTTCTGTTGAGTATAGATACGTTGCCGGAAACGCCTAAAAGATTGCCAGAGTTAGTAGCTGATATGCCGCTGGTTGTTG
>CAXSEB010000005.1:18738-20889 GCA_964235805.1 uncultured Chitinophagaceae bacterium
TTGCGCTATTTGCAGAATAGCTGAGTTCTATGCTTCCTTCAAAGCCATATTTTTTTATGGGAATTAATTTAATTACAAGATCCAAAAGGTTGGTATCCTTTCTTTCTAAAATGTCAATGCTGGGGCTTTCCCAAACGCCAAGTTTATAGAAGCTGTTGAGTGTTTTGTAATAATCTTCCTGGCGGTAAATGTCGCCATTTTTAAGCGTAACATTCTTAGCTAAAAGGTGATCAGAAAATAATTTCCTGTGATAACGGATGATGTAGTTATTCTGTATATGTTCTTTTAAACTTGAATCGGTATAACTGTCGCCGGGAACATAATCAGGCAGTAAATAAATATTGTTGATGTAGTATTTATTTAGCCGTGTGCTATCGTTAGAGTTGTTAAGCTGCAGCGCAAGTTTAATGGTTGGCTTGTTTCTTTGTTCATTTGCGATACCTAATAAACGTAGAGCTTCAAACGGATCATCTGCAACAGAGGTTAGTGCCTCAATAGTTGTATCGCCGGTAAACCGTAACTCTTCAGCCGTAAATTTATAATAGCCATTGTTTCTAAAAAGATCAACCAGCCGCCCTGATTCGTTGGCTATTGCAGCTTTTGTTACCGGTGAATTGTTTTTAAGAAACGATTCCTTTTTAGATTGCAAAGCCAGTTGTTGTAATTCGGGCTTATAAAGCAGGTAAGCAAACGTATCAATAAGCGTTCTTTTTCCTGCACCAACGTTATAGATTGTGGTTACTCTTTTTTGATCTTTTTTATTGCCGCTGTCAACACTAAAAGTATAATTAGATTTGGCGTTATAGTAACCAAGATTTACCATTGAAACCTGCATGTTATCAGCAGATCGCCTGGCGGAATTTGTATCAAAAACCGGTGGCTTATCAAGGTAATGCAACACAAATGCCACATCTTTAATTCTGACTTTTGAGCTATCATCGAGTTGAGTATTCAATCTGGATCTTATGATAACTTTTTCATCGGGTGTTACATCGGCAACAGAAAGATTGATGATGTTGTTATAAACAAAAGGTTTATTTTTTTGATATTTACGAACTATAGAACACCCGGAAAAAAAGAGAATTGTTAGAAAAAGGAATACAGAACGGTTAAAAGAATATTTTTTATCCCTGCTGTTTAATGCCATAATTAACGCCAATGTTAAGCAAATCTATTCTAAAATATATCCAAAGTTTACACCACAAAAAATACCGGGATGAGCATAATGTGTTTATTGCAGAGGGAACTAAAACTGTACATGACCTTTTTTTATCAGGGCAGTTCAAATGCAAAATGATTTGCGCCGTTGATAGTTTTTATAATGAACATGAAGCGTTATTATCACATGTTGATACCAATGATAAATTTATTATTACAGAGATCGACTTACAAAAGATATCACTGTTGCATACGCCAAATAAAGTAGCAGCTGTATTTTATCAGAAAGAAAGTAAAGACGTTTCATTAGAGAACGCTTTAAGCCTGATGCTTGATGAGATAAAAGATCCGGGGAACATGGGCAGTATATTACGCATTGCAGATTGGTTTGGAATTAAGAACATCGTGTGTAGTAACGATTGTGCTGATGTTTACAATCCAAAAGTTATACAGGCATCAATGGGAAGTATTGCAAGAGTCAACGTTACTTATACCGATCTTGAAAACTTCATTATTGATAACAAACAAATAAACGTATATGCAGCAACGTTAGCCGGCACACCATTGTATACATTTAAAAAAATTACTGAAGGCCTGGTACTTATAGGTAACGAATCGAAAGGTGTTAAAACTGATTTATTAAGATTGGTCTCAGGTCAAATAACCATTCCGCGATTTGGTGGTGCCGAATCTCTGAATGCTGCTGTAGCAACAGGCATCATTATATCACATTTAGCCAACATTAACTCAAAGTAAATTATAATAAACAAAGTAAATTATTCACACAATTGAATGCTGGTTGCAGACTGAGTGCTGTACTGTATTTTATTTACTTTGCCTGCGTTATCATAATATAATATCAAAATACCATAAGCAGTTCTAAAGGCCTCCCAACCCGCTTCTTTAATTTGCGGACTGCCAAGCCATTTGAATAAACCGTCCCGTGAAGCTCCTATCAAAGGAATGCTGAGCTTGCCTTTAAAAGCAGGCCCT
>CAXSEB010000006.1:0-17213 GCA_964235805.1 uncultured Chitinophagaceae bacterium
GTAAAAGCCCAGGATATAATGACAATAACGCCTAAGACAATTTCTATTAATAATTTAGCTGTAGATGCGCTGGACGTTATGCGAAAAAACAACATCAATCAATTAGTGGTTATTCAAAACAATAAATATGCTGGCATAATTCATTTGCACGACTTGGTACGTGAAGGAATAATATAATTCATCTATGAAAAAAAATAATTACGTTGCAATAATGGCTGGCGGAATAGGAAGCCGATTTTGGCCTATGAGCCGAACTGCCTATCCAAAGCAGTTTCTTGATATTTTAAATACAGGCAAAACACTTATTCAGTCTACGTTTGACAGGTTTGCGCAATTTATTCCCAAAGAGAATATCTACATAGTTACCTCTCAGCAATACCAATCTATTGTTGTAGAACAGTTGCCGGAGCTAAACCCGCAAAACATTTTATGCGAGCCCTCACGAAAAAATACGGCTCCATGTGTGGCTTACATTGCTTATAAGTTACAAGAGGCAGACCCTAAGAGCAATTTAATTTGTGCGCCTGCAGATCATCTTGTTACTGATGAAATAAGATTTATAAAGGTAAGCCTGGAGGCGTTAGATTTTACAGCAAAACACAATGCCTTACTTACTCTTGGTATACAGCCCACTAACCCAAACACTGGTTATGGATATATTCAATATGAAGCCCAATCAGTATCGGATAATGTTTACAAGGTAAAAACCTTTACAGAAAAGCCGGATCTTGAACTTGCAAAAACCTTTTTAGCAAGCGGCGATTTTTTATGGAATGCCGGGATTTTTGTTTGGCAAACTAAAAACATCATAAGTGCTTTCGAGAAGTATTTGCCTGAAATGCACGAAGTATTTGATGCAGAAAAAACGTTGTTTAACACCAATGAAGAGAAAACTGCTATTGAAAAAATATATCCTCAATGCGTTAATCTTTCTATTGATTATGGCATTATAGAAAAGGCTGATAACGTTTATGTAATCCCCTCTTCATTTGGGTGGAGTGATTTAGGAGCCTGGGGAAGTGTTTATGAAAATCTTGAAAAGGATAACATGGCAAATGCTGTAGCTGGAAGTAACGTTGTATTGTTTAACGCCACTAAAAATGTGGTTCATGCAGATAATAAAAAACTGGTTTTGCTGCAAGGGCTTGATGATTTCATTGTTGTGGATACGCAGGATGCCTTGTTGATCTGTAAGAAAGATAAAGAGCAAGAACTAAAAGAATATCTTGCCGAAATAAAAAGAAATAAAGGCGAAAAGTTTTTGTAACATTATTGGCGATTTGCATCTTAAAAATTTGTTTTGCCTTCTCTCATAATTAATAGCAAGCTTCCTGGCGTTGTTCCTACTATTTTTACTGTTATGAGTTCGCTGGCTAATGAGCATAACGCAATAAATCTTGGCCAGGGTTTTCCGGATTACCCGATGAATATGGAGTTGATAAACCTGGTTTATCATTATATGAGATCAGGCTATAATCAATATACGCACATGAACGGCTTGCCCGCTTTAAGAAACGTTATAGCAGAAAAGGTATCTTGCTTATACAACAATGATATCAATCCGGAAACTGAAATTACAATTACACCAGGTGGCACCTATGCAATTTATACAGCACTTACAACAATACTAAAACCAGGCGATGAAGTAATTGTTTTTGAGCCTGCATATGATAGCTATATACCAAATATTGAAATAAACGGAGCCGTACCAATACTAATTCCCCTGACCTATCCTGATTATAAAATAAATTGGGAGGCAGTTAGAAACAGCATTACATCAAAAACCAAAATGATAATGCTAAACTCACCGCATAACCCTACAGGCAGCGTGTTAGGTAAGGAAGACATTATAGAGCTTGAAACAATAATTTCAAAAAGTAAAATTTTTATTTTAAGTGATGAAGTTTACGAGCATCTTATATTTGATGGATTACAGCACGAGAGCATTTTAAAGTATCCTGGTTTATTAGAAAGAAGTTTTGTTTGTTTTTCTTTTGGAAAAGTGTATCACTGTACCGGCTGGAAAATAGGTTACTGCATCGCACCGAAAGAAATGATGAAAGAATTCAGAAAGGTGCATCAATTCAATTGTTTCAGTTGCAACACTCCTATTCAATTTGCATTAGCTGATTCTTTGCAACAAAGGGATTCTTATTTGCATGTCGGAAAGTTTATGCAAACCAAAAGAGATTATTTTCAACAGCTAATGAAGCAAACTAAGTTTAAGCGACTAAGTTCTCATGGAAGTTATTTTCAGATATACAGCTACAAAGAAATAAGCGATAAAAACGAATCAGACTTTGCCATTCATCTTACCAAAAATAATGGTGTAGCAAGTATACCGGTATCGGCCTTTTATAAAAGTGGTAAAGAGGATAAAGTGTTACGCTTTTGCTTTGCCAAAAAAGAATCAACGCTTGAAGAAGCAGTAAACAGGTTAAGTAAGCTATAAATACAATTAAGCTTCCGGTTTTTAAAATTCTGCGCTTTTTGGTGTTCGCGGAAAAGCAATCACATCCCTGATATTCGTCATTCCGGTAACAAACAAAACCAATCGCTCAAACCCAAGTCCAAAGCCAGCATGCGGGCATGTACCAAACCTGCGTGTATCTAAATACCAATCTAATTCTTGTGTAGGAATATTCATTTCATTCATTCGTTCGGTTAACTTATTTAATCTTTCCTCTCTTTGCGATCCGCCAATAATTTCACCGATACCAGGCGCTAATATATCCATTGCGGCAACTGTTCTTCCATCATCATTCTGGCGCATGTAAAAAGCTTTTATCTCCTTTGGATAATTAGTTAATATAACCGGTTTTTTAAAATGCTTTTCTACAAGATAACGCTCATGCTCGCTTTGAAGATCAACGCCCCATTTATCAATCAAATATTGAAACTTCTTTTTTTTGTTGTGGTTTGATTCTCTTAAAATTTCGATCGCTTCTGTATAAGTAAGCCTTTCAAAATTGTTATTAACAACGAATTCAAGTTTCTCTATCAAGCCAAATTCAGATCTTTCATTTGCCGGCTTTTGTTTTTCTTCTTCCTGTAAGCGTGCAGCTAAAAATTCCAGATCATCTCGGTTGTTTATCAGAGCATAATTGATAATATACTTCATAAATTCTTCCGCCAGGTTAATATTATCTTCCAGGTCGGCGAAGGCCACCTCCGGTTCAATCATCCAGAACTCCGCAAGATGCCTTGCCGTATTTGAATTTTCTGCACGAAAAGTAGGACCAAATGTATATACTTCACCAAACGCTAAAGCACCAAGTTCAGCTTCTAACTGCCCGCTTACAGTAAGATTTGTTGCTTTTCCAAAAAAATCTTCTTTATAATTAATAGTGCCATCTTCATTTTTTACCGGATTTTTAAGATCAAAACTGGTTACATGAAACAACTCTCCGGCGCCTTCAGCATCCGAGCCTGTAATGATGGGTGTATGCAAGTAAATAAAACCTTTATCGTTAAAAAACTTGTGAATAGCAAATGCCAGGGAATGCCGGATACGGAAAATAGCGCCAAAAGTATTTGTACGAAAACGAAGATGGGCCACCTCTCTTAAAAATTCAAGACTGTGTTTTTTTGGTTGTAACGGAAATTTTTCAGCATCACTGTCCCCCACAATTTCAATTTCCGAGGCCTTAACTTCTACCCTTTGCCCTTTACCCAATGATTCAATAACCCTACCTGTAACTTTTAAAGCAGCTCCGGTTGTTATTCTTTTTAAAAAGGCCTCGTCATACTTACCTAACTCGGCAACTACCTGTATGTTGCTGTTTGTGCTGCCATCATTCAAAGCAATGAACTGGTTATTTCTAAAAGTTCTTACCCACCCCGCTATTACAACTTCGTAATTAACATCTTCTTTAGTCAACAACTCTTTTATCTTTGTTCTTTTACTAAACATTTTATTTTTTGGTGGGCAAAGATACAGGTTAGGTTAAAGAGTTGAGATAACAAGATAGCAGGCACATTTGATTTAATATCAAATCAGTTAAATTTCAAACAAAAAGTTTTTAATATCTATAAATTATATGTAATATTGCATAGGAAAATGCTGATTAGTTCTCCCAATGCTCTAAGATTTATTCAGTACGTACCGCATCCTTTCCAAATTAATCAAAAACAGATTACACAACTTTTAGGATTTTTTCTGATTTAATCTATAAGCTTCTTATGTACGACATCTCACAACTGAACGATCTGCTCGTTCCTGAACTGCAGGATATAGCAATACAACATAACATTTCAAACCCAAATAAATTAGATAAACAGGAGTTGATATCTCAAATTCTCAATAATCAATCATCCATGAACACCTCTGTAGAAAATAATAATATTGAAGGCGAAAAGCCAAAGCGAAAAAGAATACGTAAACCGGTTGAAGTTTTAGCAAATGGTGATCAGCAGCAAGCTGCAGAAGAAAAGCCAAGGCCCGAAGCAAAACTTAAAAAACCAGAACCTGTTGTAGAAAAAAAGAAGGTAGTAAAAAAGAATACTGAAGAAGAAGCGGAAGAAAATTTCGAAGAAGAAAATATAGAAAAAAGCCTGGAAGAATCGCACAATAAAATGGCTGCAATAGCCCCTGCGTTAATAGAGTTGTTAAATGACGATATACACCAGGGCGCAGATACGCAGATGAATGGCAATGGCGCTGTCTCCACCCAACCTAAAAGTTTTCCTCAACGTAGGGATCCTGCTTTTAACATTGAATTTGATGGGGTAATATTGGGCGAAGGAGTATTAGAGATGATGCCAGACGGATATGGATTTTTGCGCAGCAGTGATTACATGTATTTGTCGTCTCCTGATGATATTTATGTGTCGCCTTCACAAATAAAACTCTTTGGTTTAAAAACCGGCGACACTGTTTATGGATCTGTTCGTCCGCCTAAAGAAGGAGAGAAATATTTTGCTCTTTTAAAAGTTGAAACCATAAACGGCAAAGGTCCGGATGAAGTTCGCGACCGTGTGCCCTTTGACTATTTAACGCCATTATTTCCTTTTGAAAAGCTAAACTTGTGCACAGCGCCTAATAACCTTTCAACAAGGATAATGGATCTTTTTACACCGATTGGTAAAGGTCAGCGTGGGCTTATTGTTGCTCAACCTAAAACGGGTAAAACAATGCTGCTTAAAGAGATTGCCAATGCAATTGCAGCCAACCATCCGGAATGTTATTTAATGATAGTGCTTGTAGATGAAAGACCGGAGGAAGTTACCGATATGGAACGTAGCGTAAGAGCAGAAGTTATCGCTTCAACTTTTGACGAGCCTGCTGAAAAACACGTAAAAGTGAGTACTATGGCTCTTCAAAAAGCAAAGCGCCTTGTAGAATGCGGGCATGATGTGGTGATATTGTTAGATAGCATTACCCGTTTGGCGAGAGCGCATAATACAGTTGCGCCTGCAAGTGGTAAGGTGTTATCAGGTGGTGTAGAAGCAAACGCAATGCAAAAACCAAAACAGTTTTTTGGTGCTGCAAGAAAAATAGAGCATGGAGGTTCTCTTACCATTATTGCAACAGCCTTAGTAGATACAGGAAGTAAAATGGATGAGGTGATCTTTGAGGAATTTAAAGGCACAGGTAATATGGAATTACAACTCGACAGAAGGTTATCTAATCGCAGGATATTTCCTGCAATTGACATCGTGGCTTCATCAACACGTCGTGATGATCTTTTATTGGATAAGGATGTTTTACAGCGGATGTGGGTTTTACGTAACCACATGGCGGACATGAATCCTGAAGAAGCACTTAACACGCTGATGAAAAATATGAAAGGCACTAAAGACAATATGGAATTTTTAATTTCCATGAACAATTAGTAGGCAGAAAAGTATCTTGTTCTTGACATAAATCTTGTAATATCTTCATTTAAATAACCACTGTTAAGGTGGTTTTTTAATTATATAGAAAATATATGGGCGTACAAAAAATACAGATAGATGAATTTATATCTTTATCAAAAGAATATCCAGTATTTGATGTCAGAAGTCCCTTAGAATATTTACATGCTCACATTCCATCTGCATATAGTTTACCGTTGTTTACTGATGATGAAAGAAGAACAGTTGGCACTGCTTATAAACAACAAAGCAGGCAAAAAGCTATTAAAATCGGGTTAGATTTTTTTGGCTTAAAGATGAGGAAGATAGTGGAAGATGTGGAAGCATTTATAGCTGATCGTTGTTCGTTGTCTGGAAAAGCGTTTATGGCAACCAACGAGCAACTAACAACGAACATCGTTCTTATTCATTGCTGGCGCGGAGGAATGCGTAGTGCAGCAGTGGCATGGCTTTTAGATTTATATGGATACAAAACGTACACTTTAACGGGCGGATACAAAACATTTCGTAATTGGGTTTTAAAACAATTTGATAAGCCCTATAATTTCAAAGTACTAGGCGGTTATACCGGGTCAGGTAAAACGGTTATGTTAGAGGAACTGCAACGTTCCGGGCAACCAGTTATAAATCTTGAAGCATTGGCAAATCATAAAGGTTCAGCTTTTGGCAGTATTGGGGAAAAGCCTCAGCCTTCGCAGGAAATGTTCGAAAATTTATTAGCATGTCAATTACACGCCAACGCATCAGGCGAAGGATCGCAGGAATCATTATGGATAGAAGATGAAAGCCAGCGGATTGGAAAATTGTATATACCTCAAAGCATCTGGGAAATTATGCGCAATAGCTCGGTTCACTTTCTTGATATCCCGTTTGAGGAAAGGCTCAACTATCTTGTTACGACATATGGTACTCTCGATAAAAATGAAATTGAGACCGCCATCATTCGCATTCAAAAAAGATTGGGCGGTTTGGAAACAAAGAATGCGATTAATTTTTTAGTTGAAAATGATCTATTCGCGTGATTTACCATCTTGCTAAAATATTACGACAAATGTTATACAAAGGGTTTACATAACAGAACAAACCTTGATACCTTATTAAATAAAATACCTTGTAAAATCGTTTGCATAACTAACACAGAGAAATTGCATTTTTATCAAACCAACGTGTAATGAAAACGCTGATAATAATATTCCTATTTCCGCTACAGATCGCCGCCCAGGATATTACCGGGTTATGGACAGGATTTATACATACAGCAGAGAAGGATTTGCCATACGAGCTTGCCATTAGTGAAAGTAACGGAAAACTTATTGGATATTCACACACCACTTTCACCGTAAATGGCATTCCCGAGACAGGTGTAAAGGCAGTGACCGTTGACAGCAAAAATGGCAAAGTATCAGTAGAAGATGAGGCTCTCTTGTTTAACGATTTTTCTGAAGCCCCGGCAAAAGGAGTAAGGCAATTTGATTTTTTAACTCTTGTTGTAAAAGACACAGTGATGATGTTGAACGGGACTTTTAAAACAAATAAAACCAAAGTTTACAGGTCAGTAAGTGGCAGCATTGAATTAAAGAAAATAGATACTTCAAAAAGAAACAAGATAATACCTAAGCTAAATGAACTGAATTTACTGAGTACACTTTCTTTTCTACAACCAAAATTAAATGATAAAGAAGCTATAGTTATAGCGCCTGTTACACAAGTGAAAAATGCTCCTGTTCAACCTGCAAATGCTAAAGCTGATACGACAGCTTTAGCAAAAGTAATATCACCTGTTAGTAAGCCGCAACTTTCTGCTGCTGCATTAAAGCTTCCTCCGCAAACACAGGATAAACCTCAGGTTACAGCCACTTTAAAGCCTGTTGAAAAACAAACTGCACAAGTGCCTGTTGTAACGAAGAAGCCACCATCGTTGCCTTTGCCAAAAGAAAAGGCAAAGCCTGTTGCTGCAGCAGCTCCAAAACCTGTGGAGGTAAAAAAGACGCCTGTAATAGCGGCAACTAAACCTCCGGATATTCGTGTTGTACAAACACCAAAGGCCCAAATTAATCCATTACCTCAAGTTATTAATGTAATTTCTGCTGCAGAAATTGCTAAGAGAAAAACAGAAACGATTCAAAGTATAGATTTTAAATCAGACAGTCTTTTAATAACCTTATATGATAATGGGGAGGTGGATGGCGATACAGTAAGCGTTTTGCTAAATGGCAAAGTTATTTTAGCTAACCAAGGCTTAACTACAAATGCCATAACTAAAACCATTTATGTAACTCCGGAGCTTGGCGATTCACTACAATTAGTTATGTATGCTGAAAACCTTGGCAGCATTCCACCTAATACCGGTTTGCTTATTTTACAAGATGGCAAAGACAGGTACGAAGTAAGATTTGCCGGAGACTTTCAAAAAAACTCTGCAGTATTATTAAGAAGGCGTCACGACTGACAAAGCATTAGTCAATGTAAGTTTTTATTTTCGTCGAATGATTATCAATTCAAAATCTAATAACTTAATTAAGCTTACCCAATACTCACATGGGGCAGGATGTGGCTGTAAAATAGCACCGAAAATACTAGACGAAATTTTAAAGAGCAACCTTGCCCTGCCGGATAATAAAAATCTTTTAGTTGGCAATAGCAGTAAAGATGATGCTGCAGTATACGACCTTGAAAATGGAATGGCATTAATATCTACAACAGATTTTTTTATGCCTATTGTTGACGATCCGTTTGAGTTTGGCCGCATTGCAAGCGCTAATGCCATAAGCGATGTTTATGCAATGGGCGGAAGGCCAATTATGGCCATAGCGATTCTTGGCTGGCCAATAAACATTTTACCACCTTCTGTTGCGCAAAAAGTAATTGAAGGCAGCAGGAGTATTTGTAAAGAGGCAGGAATACCGTTGGCTGGGGGACACAGCATTGATTCCGCGGAGCCGATATTTGGGCTTGCTGTTAGTGGGCTTGTTCCTGTAAAAAATATTAAACAAAATAACCTGGCTAAAGATGGTGACTATATCTTTTTGACTAAGCCATTAGGCGTAGGCATATTAACTACAGCTGAAAAAAAAGGAGTTTTAAAAGAAGAACACAAAAGCATTGCTGCAGAACAAATGATGCAATTAAATAAAGCAGGTGAAAAACTTGGAGTGATTGAAGGTGTTAATGCAATGACTGATGTTACAGGTTTTGGGTTACTTGGTCATTTAGTTGAGATGGCCGAAGGGAGCAGCTTAAGCGCTATAATAAATTTTGAAAACATTCCTTTAATCATAAATGATGTTAAAGGTTATATACAGCAGGAATGCGTGCCTGGCGGAACCCACAGAAATTGGAATAGTTATGGGGATAAGATTAGTAACATTGATGAATACCAAAAAACATTATTAGCTGATCCACAAACCAGCGGTGGTTTATTAATCGCTGTAGAAGAAAAAAATGTTAAAGAAGTAAAACAGGTTCTTGTTGAACAAGGAATAAAATTTCTAAATCCAATTGGAAGATTTATTAAAGCCACAGATAAGACTGTTATAATCACTTGACAAAGGAATCAATTTCTTTGGCCAGTCTCCTATCTTTATCTGTAACTATATCACCGGCGTCGTGGGTGTTTAGCCATATTTCCACCTTGTTATATACATTTGTCCAAAGCGGGTGATGATCCATTTTCTCTGCTTCTAGTGCCACTCTTATCATAAAAGCAAAAGCTTCTGAAAAACTTTCAAATTCAAACTTTCTATAAAGCTTATTATCTTTTTCCTGCCACATCGTTGATATAAACGTGAGGTTAAAAAATAAGGTGTTGTTTATTTTTAATTTTCTCGTTGGTCATTTCTGTAATCAGTTGTACAGAAGGAATGCTGCGAATTGAACTTATTAATATTGCCACTTCATCATCTCTCATAATATCATCTTTAATAAGCCATAAAAAATCCAGGTTTTTAAATTCGGGTAAAAGGTACTCGCCATCAAACTGGTTATTGTAAAGGTAATGTTTAATAGGGCCTCCTTTTTCTACATATTCATAGATAGAGAAAAAGTAGTTTCGTTCCTTCTTATTCAGTTGTATTTCTAAACCGGTATTCATTCTAAAATCGAACTGCAACATCTGGTTAAGGCACCAGCAAAATTTATAATCTTTCATTGGCGCCACAATTCCCAACAAACGTGTTTCTTCAAAAAATTCCTCTACCAATACGCTATTATCAATTTTGAGTTTCATCCTGATCAATTAGAAAATTATATCAAAAGTCAACTCTTTATTGTCTCTTAGTACTTTTACATGGGCTGCATCCCCTTTTTTAAACTTGCTTAATGCATCCATGTAAGAGTTTAAGTCATAAGTTTTAAAATCATCCAATGCTGTAATTATATCTCCTGTTTTTATACCAGCCTTTTCAGCAATTTTTCCATCTACTATTCCGTCGGCTCTTACCCCATTGCCCGTAAATGAATAGTCGGGCATTATGCCAAGCGTTACTGTAAAGTGTGGAGAAGACATTTGGAGCTCTCTTGTTTTTGTAAAAGCCAGTTTGCCTGGCAGATTAGTCTCTTCTATAATTTTATAGATATACTTAACTACGGATACTGCTCCATTAAAATTTATCTTATCAACATCATCTGAGGGTTTATGATAATCTCCATGTATGCCTGTAAAGAAAAATAATACCGGTATATCTTTCCTGTAAAAAGATGTATGATCACTTGGGCCAACACCGCTGGAATCGAGCCGCATTGTAAAGAAGCTTTCTTTGGCAGATATAATCTTTCCCCATGTTGGCGAAGTGCCATAACCTCCAATTATCAACGTTTTTGTATCATTCAATCTCCCTATCATGTCCAGGTTCATCATATAATCAACCTTAGTGATATCGACGGTAGAATTATTTGTAAAATATTTGGACCCAAGTAAGCCCAGCTCTTCTCCGGAAAAGCATATAAACAAATAATTATTCTTTTTAAGATTGTGTTTTTTGGTCATTTTCGCAAGCTCAATAACTCCGGCAGTACCGCTTGCATTATCGTCTGCCCCATTATGTATTGCTGCAGTGCCCGTCCACAAAGAATTTTGGTCTTCACCATAACCCAGGTGATCATAATGCGCCCCGATTATTATGGTATTGGCTGCCTTGTTATCAAGATAGCCTATTACGTTATTTCCTGTTATGATTTTATCCTTAATGTCTGCTTTCAATTTGATATCTAAAGCGGTACTCGTATCCTCCAAATATTTTTCCCTGGCAGATTTTTCGACATAAATAACCGGAATATTTACTGATTCTAATTTTTGACTCCCATCAAAATGCAGATCATTTTGTGTTTTGGAACTATTGTAAATTATAAGTGCAGTAGCTCCTTTGCCACCCGATTCCTGTGATTTTTTATACAGGTAATCGGTTACATCAAAATGCGGATCATTAGCATTCTGGTCCAAGACGGATTTAATATCAAGAAACCATGGCATGCCTTTCTCCTGGAAAGCCATCACTGGTGCAGCTTCAACAGATTTGTTAGCACTAAATTGCAGAGGAAAATATTCTTTGTTTATTTCAAGATCATTACCATTAATGATGAGGTAAGATGTCTTGTTTATCTCCTTGCCATCATTAAAAGTAAAATGCTGTATATAAGTGCCGCTATCACCTTTTGGGGCAAGCCCAATGGCTTTAAACTGATCTGATAAATAATTGCTGGCAAGCCTTTCACCATTAGAACCGGTTCTTCTTCCTTCAAGTTTATCATCTGCTAAAAAAGTTATGTGTGTTCTTAGATTATTCAGCAGTTCCTTGTCTGCTTTTTTTAGTTTTTGTGAAAAACAGAGCTGGGTAAACGGCAGTAAAAAGAGAAAAATTTTTTTCATGAATCAGAGTTAAGGTAAACAAAAATAATGTGATTTCAGAGATACAAGGATTGTTAAAATAATCCGCATTGTTAATTCTCTTTTCTTAAATCGTAAAGCAACCTGCGGCTATACAATTATTTTTACAAATTCTTTCAAAACACTTGTTTAAGCCCTTACATATAGCATTAGTCGGAAATCCTAACAGTGGTAAAACATCTCTATTTAATTCTCTTACAGGACTCAATCAAAAAGTTGGCAATTTTCCGGGTGTAACTGTTGATAAAAAAACCGGAACAACTAAATTGTCGGATGCGCTTAGTGTAAATGTAATTGATCTGCCTGGTACATATAGTTTATATCCAAAACGTCATGATGAGTGGGTGACTTATAAGATCTTACTTGACCAGGATAAAGAAGTAGCCGCAGATATAATTCTCCTGATTGCCGATGCATCTAATCTCAAGCGCAACCTATTATTTTGTTCTCAAATAATTGATCTTAAAATTCCGGTGGTAATTGCTTTTACCATGATGGATCTTGCTAAAAAGAAAAATATACAAATAGATATAGATGGTCTTGAGAGAGAATTAGGTGTACCCGTAATACCTGTTAACCCAAGAAAAAATAAAGGCATTCCGCAACTTAAGAAAGCACTTGAACAAACAGCAGAAAACCTCTCCAAAACACCTGCAAGAGATTTTATTGACGTTAAAACACTTGCACCTGAGGCTATAAAAAATGCCAGGGAACTTCTACCTGGAATCAGCGATTACCGTGCTATACATTACCTTATAAACCACGAAAATTTTTCCTTGGATCATATTATGCAGCAGCAAATAGAAGCTATTGAACAGGGTAATCATTTTAATCCTTCAAAAACACAGGCACAAGAGATAATGCTGCGTTATGGAAAAATAAAAAATATTATTCAGCATACAGTGGTAGAATCAGACCCGCTTGAAAAGGCAATGTTCACGGAAAAGCTTGACAATATTTTACTACACAAGGTTTGGGGTTATGCAATATTACTAATAGTTTTATTCTTGTTGTTTCAAAGTATTTTTTGGATCGCCCAATATCCTATGGATGCAATTGAATGGATATTCAGCAAGATAGGTAGCGGACTTGCACAGGTATTGCCAGCTTCATGGTTTAGTGATCTTTTAATAAATGGAGTTGTTGCAGGCTTAAGCGGAATAATGATTTTTGTTCCACAGATAATGATATTATTTGGGTTGATAACACTGCTTGAAGACACAGGATACATGGCGCGGATAAGTTTTTTAACGGATAGGGTGATGCGAAAAGCGGGGTTAAATGGAAAAAGCGTAATGCCTATGATAAGCGGCCTTGCTTGTGCCGTGCCTGCAATAATGAGTGCTAGAAGTATTGAAAATAAAAAAGAGCGGCTGCTTACTATAATGTGTACACCTTTAATGAGCTGCAGTGCAAGGCTACCTGTTTATACTATTTTGATTGCATTGATAATTCCAAAGCACTTCTTGTTTGGGTTCTTCAATTTACAAGGGGTAGTGATGCTTGCGCTATATTTATTAGGAACTATAATGGCTTTTTTATCTGCCTATATATTAAAGTGGTTTATAAAAACTAAAGAGAGAAGTTATTTCATTTTAGAGTTGCCGACTTACAGGGGCGCAAGATGGAGAAATGTTTTTTATACAATGATTGAAAAGGCGAAAGTTTTTGTATTTAATGCAGGCAAAGTAATAATGGTAATCAGCTTACTACTATGGGTGCTAAGTACGTATGGCCCTAAACAAAAAATGATTGCTGTAACTAATAAATATCAAAAACTCAAGCAAGCTAATCCCTCGCAATCTGGTGAGTTAGATAAACTGCGTAAAACTGCTTTATTGGAAAATTCCTATGCCGGAATTTTGGGGAAGGCGATAGAACCTGCTATAATACCATTGGGTTACGACTGGAAGATTGGTATTGCCTTAATTACTTCATTTGCAGCCAGGGAGGTTTTTGTAGGAACAATGGCTACATTATACAGCGTAGGAGATGATAAACAGGATAATAATACACTTAGAGATAAAATGCAGGCAGCTGTAAAAAGTGATGGAAGCAAAGTTTATAATGTTGCCACTGGCTTATCATTACTTGTTTTTTATGTGTTGGCAATGCAATGCATGAGTACATTAGCCATTGTTAAGCGGGAAACGCAAAGTTGGAGGTGGCCTATTATACAGTTAGTATATATGACTGGCCTTGCCTACCTAATGAGCCTTCTTGTTTACACTTTATTTAAATAGAAGTTGCTGGCTTCTCGATAAGATTCACGATCAAACCATTATTGCCTAATCTCACTTTTAAGATACCGCTCGTCATCATAATTGGCCGGTAAGAAAATTTTTCAAAAAATTTTTCTCAATTTCCATTTTTGTAACACGTTAGCCTTCAACTTTTTATGTGTCAATTGCTTGATTACAGCGCAAGCTACCTTTAAAAAGCTGGTATTATGTATTGCATAGTATTGTTAATCCCTTTATCTTTGTGTTTTAACATTACGGTGAACTAATAAAAGCAAAACAATGAATATAGAAAACACAGCAAGCCAAATGCGGAAAGGGGTACTGGAGTTTTGCATTCTTTCGGTTATAAAATTAGGAGAAGCTTATCCTTCTGACATAATTGATAAAATGAAAGAAGCAAATCTTCACATTTTGGAAGGAACGCTTTACCCTCTTTTAACAAGATTAAAAAATGCGGAACTCCTTACGTATCGATGGGTAGAAAGCAACAGCGGGCCTCCACGCAAGTATTTTTTACTAACCGAGAAAGGTGCGGCTTTTTATAATGAGCTTGAAACTACCTGGGAAGAATTAGCCAACGCAGTACAATCTCTAACCGCACAAAACGGAACACACAATACAACTTCAACCACCAATAAATACAACAGTGATGAAAAAGGTAATTAATATAAATTTTCAGGGAAGAGTAGTTCCAATTGAGGAATCTGCTTTTGAATTGCTAAAGCAATATACTGATAGCTTAAGAATTTACTTTTCCAACGAGGAAGGTCGTGATGAAATAATAAACGATATAGAAAGCCGGATTGGCGAACTTTTCCAGGACCGCATAACAAAGGGCGCTACATGTATTACTGATGATGATGTAAACGCAATTATAAATAATATGGGCCGTCCTAAAGATCTTGCAGATGCTGAAAGCAACGAACGTGATGACACTTATGCGTCGCAGAATGCATATTCTTCTAATGAATACAGGCCGAACACCTTTGCAGGAAGAAGACTATATCGTGATGCCAATCATAAATTCATTGGCGGTGTGTGCAGTGGCATTGCGGCATACTTTAATATCGAACCAATTATAGTAAGACTTGTTTTCATTTTTTCAGGCGTTGGTTTTTTTGCATACCTGTTACTTTGGGCTTTTGTACCAAGCAGCACTAATGTTCAAAATGGTGTTCGTAAAAGGTTATATAGAAATCCGGATGAGAAGATCATTGCAGGAGTTTGCAGCGGAATTGCCAGTTATTTTAATATAAGCACATGGATACCTCGAATTCTTTTCTTAATACCTTTTATTTCTTTCCTTTTTAGATGGGGACATGTTGGTCCGTTATATTTTCCAAACTTTCTTACTTTTTCTTTTAGCCCGGGTTCACTAATTATTTATATAATTCTTTGGCTTGTCATCCCGGAAGCACATTCAACTGCTGAAAAGTTAGAGATGAAAGGTGAAAAAGTAGATTTAAATTCTATAAAGAATTCTGTTGTTGAAGAAATGAAAGATGTACAGCAAAGAATGGGAAAAATGGGTAAGGAAGCGTCGACTATTGCCCGGCAAAAAAGCCAGGTGTTAAGTTCAGAAATGGGTTATGCTGTAAAAAGAACAGGAAGATCGTTTGGCGATATCCTTGTGTTCCTGGTAAAAGCTTTCGGATATTTTATAATTGGATGTGTGGCATTATCGCTTATTGGAGCACTATTAGCACTGGCTGTTGTGGCAATCGGCATATTTCCCCTTAAAGGATATTTACTAAACGATGGTTGGCAAAGTGCCTATGCATGGGGAGCATTACTGTTTTTTGTTGGGGTTCCCGTAATAGGAATTATAACCTTTCTAATAAGAAGAATTGCCAAAATAAAAAGTAATAATAACCTGATGCGTTATAGCTTTTTAGCATTGTGGTTACTTGGTATATTTTGTTTTGTTTCTCTTATAGTATCTGTAGGCAGAGACTTTAGAAACACAAATACTATTAACGAACAAAATGTCTTTTTATCAAACCCTGCGGTAAATAAACTTGAAGTTTCAACTTATGCATCTAACAGGTTCTATGGACGAAACAATTTCTTACATTTTGAACCTTTTGCCAGTTTTGATGAGGATACTGTATACATAAACAATGTAGAATTAAGAATCACAAAATCTCTTAATGATAGTTTTGCTGTTACACTTGTTAAGATGTGTAATGGCCGCAACCGCAGGTTCGCTGATACTTTGGCTAATAAAATTGTATATAATATCAGCCAGGTAGATTCGATTCTGCTTATTGATAAAGGCATAACCATTACAAGGCAGGATAAATTTAGAAATCAACAGGTAGTTGTTACAGTTGCTGTGCCTGTTGGTAAAATAATAAATGTCAATAGAAAGTTTAAGGATATGCGCTGGGAACATATTAACGGGCCATGGAATAATTCAAATTGGGATTGGGATTCAGATTGGGATAAAGATGAAATTAAAGGCTGGCAGGATCATTATGGTGAAGACCTTATTATGAGAGCCGACGGTTTATATACGCTTAATGGAAAAAGGGCAGATATTGATTACAGTAACAATGACAATAATGATGAGGAAGATAACAGGAAGTGGAATGATGAAAATAATCAACGCTTACCAGATACAACACACGCTTACCGTTATGAAGAAACCCAAAAGAGCATTGATTCGCTCAATATGATAAAAGACAAGGAAATACAATTAATGAAAGATTCTTTAAAAAGAGCAAAAGATCAAATTGAGAAAAATCTTGAAAAATTAGAAAATAATAAACTTCCAAAAGAACAGGCATTTTTCAGAACAGATAATCATAGAAATGATTTTATTGTACACATATAAGGTATTAAAATAGTTTCAATGGTATAAGGTTGAAGTTGAAACAAACGAAGGCTCTAAACGAAAGTGAGGAGCCTTTTTTATGGCATGTTTTATTATAAAGATAAAGATCAGAAGTAGTATCGGATGTTCACTTCAAAAACATAATAATCTCTACAATCCTCCAAATCACGATGGAGACAATTACCTTTGCTTCTCAAATTTTTAAATGAAGAATACGCCTTTTACTCAAAAGCATATTCAGCTTGGCGCAAAGATGGCTGAGTTCTCCGGCTACAATATGCCCATCAGTTATAGCGGCATTAACGACGAACATGCATCAGTACGTAACAATGCTGGCATTTTCAGCAGGGCAATATGGAAAGCAATGGCAAACATGTTGATAGAAACGGCGAGAAAG
>CAXSEB010000006.1:17223-19937 GCA_964235805.1 uncultured Chitinophagaceae bacterium
CAATGCTGGCATTTTTGACGTAAGCCACATGGGCGAATTTATTCTTAAAGGAGGAAATGCTTTAGAACTTATTCAACGCCTTACTACAAATGATGCTTCTAAGTTAAATGCCGGTAAAGCCCAATACAGTTGTTTTACAAATGCAGAGGCCGGTGTAATTGATGATTTGATAGTTTACTGCATAGAAGATAATAAAGTGTACATGCTTGTAGTTAATTCCAGTAACATCGCTAAAGACTGGAACTGGATCAACCGCAATAATACTGAAGGCGTGGAACTTCACGATATCTCTGATAAAACATGCCTGCTTGCAATACAAGGCCCTAATGCTACAAAATTATTACAACCACTTACTGATTTGGAAATACTAAATTTAAAGTATTACACATTTGTAAAAGGAACATTTGCAGGAGTTGATAATGTTTTGATAAGTGCAACCGGCTACACAGGCTCTGGTGGTGTTGAAATTTATTTTGAAGATAATAATGGAGCTGCAGACATTATTTGGGACAAGATTTTTGAAGCTGGAACTCCCCTGGGATTAAAACCAATTGGACTTGGCGCCAGGGATACCTTACGTTTGGAAATGGGATATTGTTTATATGGAAATGATATAGATGATACAACTTCTCCTTTAGAAGCCGGCCTTGGATGGATAACAAAGTTCACCAAGGATTTTATTGCAAAACATTTATTGGAAGAAGAGAAAAAAGATGGAATTACAAGAAAACTGGTTGGCCTGGAAATGGTTGAAAAAGGTATTCCAAGGCACGGTTACGAAATTAAAGATCATATGGGCGCAACTATCGGCAAAGTAACAAGTGGCACACAATCTCCATCCCTGGGTAAAGCAATTGCTATGGGTTATGTCAATACTGTCTATTCGTCTATAGATACACAAGTCTATATAAAAATCCGGGACAAACTGCTTTTTGCTAAAGTAGTGAAGATGCCCTTTGTATAATCAATTACATAATTTACTTGTAAATCTTTCTCTTTATAAAATTGTTTTAATGCCATCAAAACAAAGAGTTCCTCAGTTGCAAACTTGTTTATCGCCGGCACTTTTATTTACAAATGATGTTAGTCAAAGTATAGTCGTTATAATAGATGTATTACGGGCAACTTCAACAATTGCCGAAGCCATAAAAAACGGGGCAAAAAGTGTAATACCTGTTAACAGTGTTGCTGAATGTATAAAGCTTGGTAACCAAATGGAAGTGATTACTGCAGGAGAAAGAGATGGTAAAATTGCTGAAGGGCTAGCCTACGGAAACACTCCTTTTCAATACACAACAAAATTTATTAAAGGCAAAACCCTGGTGCTTACCACAACAAATGGAACACGGCTGCTTCACATGGCGCTTGCCGAAAATGCAAAAGAGATCATCACCGGTTCTTTTACCAATCTTTCTTCGGTATGTGAATACTTAATTGCAAAAAAACAAAACGTTGTGCTTGCCTGTGCTGCCTGGAAAGACAAAGTAAATTTAGAAGATACATTATTTGCAGGTGCTGTTATCAGCAGGATCAAAGATCATTTTACTATTGACTGCGACTCATCCCAAATGGCCGAAAGCCTGTACTGTCTAGCCCGTGGGGATATATTTGAGTTTATGAAAATGAAAAACGCTTCTCACTTTAAACGCCTGTTAAATTTTGGCCTTGAGAAGGATATCCATTTTTGCCTTACTGAAAATGTTTCCAATGTTTTGGTTATTTACAAAGAAGGAAGATTAGTTGCCGGTTAATAGTCACCGTATTTTATTTTGTTTTAGGCAGGGAAATACTGCCTTTTCCGTTACTTTTGCAGATTGCTTTTTTCTGAAATAATAGTTTTCATAAACCGTACAAATCGTACATCTAAAATCGGGAGTAAATTTGGCTCTACCTCATCTGATCAAGTATGTTTATAATTCCGGTACTGATGAAGTTATAAGGCGTGGTAAAAAGATACATGCTTATGGTTATGTAGAAATGATCGAGCATGATGATCTTATGAATTCTATCACCTTCCGCGTAAGGGATGATAGTTACACCACCTTTTACAAAGTTTATATTCAAAAATATAACGACCCAAAAACCTTACTTCTCCGTTGTGCATGTCCTTATAATCTAAGCGATATCTGCAGGCACGAAGCTGCTGCTTTATTTCAGCTGCAGGATATGGTTGATAAGAATTTATTAGGCAGTCCTGCAGGTAATGTATTCAATCAAAAGCACACAGTTGCCAAAATGAAGTTCATTGATCTTCGGGTGCTTAGGATGTTATCATCGCAAAAAACATTTAATGAGTCAGAAGAATTATTAAGATCAACAAGAGCTAATATTACCAAAGCTGAAAACGAACGGGTGGAAGCCACGCTGGAGCATGAAGGCACAACTTACAAACTTGCAATTCAAAAAAATGATGAAAGAAATTTTGATACATCATGCACCTGCAATGAAACGCAGCATTCTTTATGCATTCACAAAACTTTGCTTTTTCTTCAGCTATTAAATGCACACGGCCCGCATTATTTTGATAGTATTCGTAATTGGGACAAAGAAAAAAATAAATTACTCGAAGCTTATGGGTATAGTCTTGACGAAGATTTGAAAGGCAAATTTGAATTTGCTTACAAAGACGGAAAGCCATTTTTACGGGTGTTGGATTCTTCAATTAAACGACTTACTCCTGCATCCAATGCAAAGCCAGCTGAACTTATTAAAGA